>JBDNHX010000065.1:0-12119 GCA_041688565.1 Planctomycetaceae bacterium | reverse complement strand
TCAGTGGTATGGGTGACGGCTTTTTCCGTTCTTGGATCGGGCATTCGACGGGCCGCTTCGGCCAGGATGCCGAGCTTCTGATCGAGCTCACGGATCGGGAGCAATCCGGCGTCGCTGACGATCTGGCCACCGTCAAATGTCATCGTAACCTTCTGCCGTCCGACTTCAAAAAGGTCCAACTGTTCCGTACACTGTGTCTTCGGCATCGATCCGCCTCCCGTGCGTGTTAAGTGATGATTCTACAACTACTTATACGCACGAGGAGGCTTTTTCGTTGGGGCGTGGTGCGCAATTGGGGCTAGGCAGTTCATGTGCTCTCCATCACTCTCACATGTACCACCTTCTCTGCCGCGAGGTTCAGGCCGTCAGTGGAAACCGCACGTCAGCAGTAAGATGTTTAGAAGCGAGCCACTCTGTTAAAGTTATCTGCAGGAGCTTCCATCGATCGTTGTGACGGGCGATCCCAATCACTTGAGTTCGTTCGTGAGCGACTCTGTGACTGTGAGCGGTTGCCGAAGTCGGCATCAGATTCACGTCCGAAGTAATCATTCCGCAGGTTCAGTTCTTCACGACGGTAGCGTGAGCTGAAAGTTTCATCGAGTGGATCAAGCACAGGTCGCTGAACACGCTGGGTCCACGTATCGCGATCGGTCACACTACCTGAACGGCGGTAGGGATCGGCCAATCCCGTGCGTGAACTTCGAGGCGACCAGTCTGACTGAGCACCCATCGGCATTCGGTTGTTTGTATACCCACCGATGGCACAATTCCCGTTCGGACAGTTTCCTGTCGCACACTGACCGTTGGCACAGGCTCCGGTCGCACATTGACCACCGGGACAGTTGCCCGTGGCACATTGCCCGTTGGCACACGCACCTGTTGCACATTGGCCATTCGCACAATTTCCGTTCTGCCCAGCGTATCCCGTCTGGCCGCGGTATCCCGTCTGACAATTTCCGTTTGGACAGTTTGCATTGTACCCGGATGCGTTGTACCCGGATGCATTATATCCAGCGTTGTAGCGCGTGCCTGTTGATCGAGAGCCAGACCACTGTTGTGGCATTGGCAGTCCGAACAGACCACGATTCGGTGCAGCGCTGTAGCCGTTACTCAGTCGCGGATCAGCAGCGGTTGCAGTAACAGATCGAGAAGCAAGGAGCAGAAACAGACCGGCGGTGAGCAGTGTTGAAGTCTTCATAACAAAATCGTTCCTTTGTTGGTTGCGAAGTCAGATGAGTTGCAGTGCGCTTCCGCGATCGTCAGAAGTTTGCCGCTGCCGGACACGTCTCGAGTCCAGACTCAGGACGTTCGGTTCATGCTTTCAATCAAATGCGAAGCACGTGCCGGAAATGAAACAAATAAGCCGAGCCATATTTTTCGCGATAAGCGTTTGAAACGGCAGAATACAATCACTGTTTCGCCATCAGGCTGATGACATGTGATGTCGGAAGGAGGTCAAACACAGGCCTGCATCGTCCGGATTTTGCAAATCGGCCTGCGACGAATGTTGTAATTCCTGCAACAACGACACCGTTAAATTCCTCCCCAATTTCCTCAACAGCAAAAGACATCCCGGACTCACATGCAATCGACAAAGCAGTCCCTGCAAAAGTCATTTTGATGATGACTTCAGGCACAGGCATGAACGAATCGATTTCGGTCCAGCGGTTTTAATATGAAATTCGAGAAGACTCAGGGTGCCGGCTTTGCAAAATGCATTTCGATTGCGGGCAGCGGCGATCTCAGGTAGCTTGGGAATCCTGCACATTCTTATTCCGGTCAGCAGGATCCATTGTCGATCGCCGGTCTGCTGCAGGACTTAAAACAGCGTGGTCTGCTGGAAGACACGATCTTGATGAGAGGCGCCGAGTTCGGTCGAACCCCGACGGCTCAGGGAACCAACGGCCGCGACCACAACCCGCACGCATTTACGTACTGGATGGCGGGCGGTGGCGTGAAGGCCGGTTTCAGCTACGGCGAATCGGACGACCTTGGATTTTATGCCGCGGAAAACAAAGTCCACGTCCATGATCTGCACGCCACGATCCTGCATCTGCTGGGCCTGGACCATGAGCAGCTGACGTTCCGCTACGGCGGCCGCGACTTCCGGCTGACGGACGTCGAAGGCAAACTGGTCTCGGACATTATCGCCAAAGAATCCAGGAGGCACTACGGTGATTGATGAGTTGGACCTAATTGCTGCATTACTCAGAATTGCAATTCGCAGAAGGCACTGGAAGACATCGCGTTCAGATGCAATACGTCGAGGCTTTTTCGAACGCGTTGACAACGTGTAGCGACTGAGTGACAGCGGAGACGCGGTATCCCTCTGCGATCAGTTCCACGGAAATTTCCAGCAGATCGGTGGCCAATCGCAGTTTTCCATCGCACGACGGTCCTGTACTTGACCCTGTCGCGCTGCTGCCGCGACTTGTATGTTCCGACGCAGAAACGATGACCAGTCGCACGGAATGATCGGGCAGCGCATCGGCTTTGGAGCCTGTGAATTTTACAATCTGATCGCTGATCACGCCCGCCTTGCGGTCAGCGGCTGTCAGAGGCTTCTCTTCGATGACTTCCTACACCGAGTTATCGCGAACTCGGCAGATGTAACTGCTTTGGGCAGTATGGATCACATTCCAGAGCAGGAACTTTGCGTAACCGCGATCCACCAGATAACAGCGATCGGACTCCACCGTGCGGGCCATGACGGCACGCTCATCGGCTTTTTGCAATGCTCGCATGGATGTCAGCAGGGGACTGAACATCCAGAGCAGTACAAGGAGGCAGTACTGATCCATGTGAAGATCGCGATACGCCCGTTTGTCGATTTCCAGCACAGGATCGAATCACTCGTCGGCGATCCCATATTGTTTCAGCTTACGATACAACGTTTTTCGATCCAGTCCCAGAATCTGAGCAGCTTGAGTTCTGTTGTCGTGACACGCTTCGACGACATGAAGAATGTAGCGGCGTTCAACTTCGTCCAGCGACATCAGTTCTGACGGGTCATCGCCATGAAGAATGAGCTGTCGCGATGAGTGCCGACGAATTTTCTCCGGCAGGTCATCGCGCGAGATCTTTGAGCCAACCGTTAACGCAACGGCGCGTTCCATGACATTGCGGAGCTCGCGAACATTGCCGGGCCATGGATAAGATAACAGGCGTTCTGCTGCTTCAGCATCAAAGCCAGCCACTGTCTTTCCGTCGGAAGCTTCAGAGAACTGTTTCAGATAATGCTGTCCAAGCAGCAGAATATCGCTGCCTCGAGTTCGCAGCGGTGGCAGTTCGATCTGGATGACATTAATACGATAGAACAAGTCTTCACGGAACTGCTGATCTTCGATCGCCTGCTCCAGATTGCGGTTAGTCGCAGAGACCAGTCGAATATCGATTCGAACTTCGTGATCACTTCCCACAGGCCGAACCATACGTTCTTCCAGAACTCTCAGCAGCTTGGCCTGCATCGACAGAGGCAGCTCGCCAATTTCATCAAGGAACAACGTACCGCCGCTGGCTTTCACAAACAGCCCGATTCGTTCCTGCCGTGCGTCCGTGAAAGCGCCTTTCTTGTGACCGAAGAGTTCGCTCTCCAGCAGCGTTTCCGGAATCGCGCTGCAGTTAACGGCGACAAATGGTCCGTTCGCACGGCGACTGCGTCGGTGGATGGATCTCGCGACCAGCTCTTTGCCTGTCCCGCTTTCCCCGGTGACCAGGACAGAAGAATCCGTCGGTGCGATCTGTGCAAGTTGCCCGTAAACTTTCTGCATCGCCGGGCTTTCACCGACGATGTCGCCAAATGATGTGCGGTGGTCGATCGTCTCGGAGAGTTTTTGAATCTCCTTCTGCAGCCTTCGCTGCTTCAAAGCACGCTCGAGAGCCGCGGCAAGCAGATCCAATTCAACAGGCTTGGTGATGAAGTCATAGGCCCCAGCCCGCAATGCGGCAACAGCCGTCTCAATGCTGCCAAACGCCGTCATCACGATGACTGGAATCTCTGGCCGTTCATCAACAATCTGACAGCACAGATCAATCCCGCCCGTTCCTGGCATGCGGACATCCGTAAGCACAACGTCGATGTTGCCGCGCTGAAATTCTTCCCAAGCGGCTGCAGCGGATGTCACGGCGACGGGTGAGTAGCCTCGCAGTTTCAAATCTGCTTCGAGCAGTTCACCCATGCTTCGCTGATCGTCAACAATCAGAATTGTGTCGCTCATCGCTGATTCTCCATTGGCAGCAAAATTCGGAACGTGGTCCCTTCATCCGGTCGACTTTCCGCTTCAATTCGGCCGCCATGTTCCTGCACGATGCCCAGTGCGATCGACAATCCAAGTCCGGTTCCGTCACCGACATCTTTGGTTGTGAAGAATGGGTCAAAGATATGCCGCAACGTGTCGCCAGGCATACCCGGACCATCGTCGGAAACAGAAATACAGGCGAAGCCAGGGATCGATGGTTCTGCCGACGGAATTGTGGAGGTGGCCGTCGTGATCCGTCCTCCGCGGGGCATGGCCTGAATTGCGTTCATCATAATGTTCGTCAGCACCTGCTGGATCTGGCCGGAATCGATCATCGCAGCAACTGGTTTTGGAGGTGCCTGAACATCCAGCATCACATGATTTCGCTCAGCGAATGTCTGAACGAGTTCTGATGTCTTCGCGATCACATCGGCAAGATCGGCACTCGTTGGCTGGGGTTCTCGCAGACGAGCAAATGCGAGCAACTGCCGCACGATGTCGGTAATGTGATCTGTTTCAGACTTGATCGCCTTTGCACTTTCGCGAGTCTGTTCGTCTGACAATTTCCCCGACGCAATCAACGCGGCTCGGCCTCCAATCACATTCAGTGGTGTGCCAAGTTCATGGGCGACTCCGGCGGCGAGATGTCCCACGGTCTTCAGTCGATCTGCATGTCTCAGCTGGTCAATGGCCTGAATGCGGCGAGTCGTTTCCTGCTCGATCGATTGACGCTGTTCGATCAGCCGCTGGCACATTTGATTCAGCGAAGTGCCGAGCGATCCCAGTTCGTCGTTGCGATTCAGATCGATCGGTCGGGAGAAGTCGCCTCGTCCGATTCGCTCCGCTTTCTCCATCAGGGCTTCCAGCGGACGTCCAATCCAGTGAAGTCCAGTCATGTAAGCAACAATAATAAGCACGATGCTGATCGCGCCGATGGTCGCCAATGAAATCAAAATGATGCGCTGCGTTTGTCGTTCAATCTGACTAAGTGATGCTGCGAATTCGAGAGCACCGATGGCTTGTCCTTCGATGACAAATGGCACATAAGTGTAGAGCTGTTGTTCTCCGTCAGCTTCTGTGTGAATGATCGATTCTGTCTCGGCAGACGCTCCCGATGGCCATTGTTCACGAGGCAGCCATGGGTAAAAATCGGGGGACACATTTTCTTCAAACTGAACCCAGCGAACGTCCAGCCCCAGTGTCTTCGCGGGGCCCTCGTCACTCAGAAATCGAAGCACGCCGCGCGTCCCGGACGTTTTCCAGGAATCCAGCAGCACAGCACTGAAGGCACGGCTGATTCGTTCGGCAGTTTCACGCTGCTGCAGTTCGAACTCAAGCTGCACGTTGTGAACGAGCAACAGGCCGGCAGCAAACGTCAGCAGGACCACGCTGATCAGTGAAGCGCCGATGATGCGAGTTGCCAGTTTCAACGTTGAACTCCGTCAGTAATTCCTGAACGACTTTACAGATTGCTTTTCCACAATCACAACCCGAAACGTAAGTGAGGGATTGAGTTTTGACTGTTCGGCAACGAGTCCCCAAATCCCTCGCTGACGCTTCGGGTTGCGATGATTCCCCTGCTTCTCCCCTCATTCATCGTCCAGGACTTCGAACATTGAGTTCCCGAGGCGAAATTCCTCGGTGGGGCATTTTGCCTCGACGAGTGCCGCCGATATTTGTCCGACGCCTCCGCCGAAATAAATTCCGCGACACTCATCTTACGTAAAAAAGATCAGGCAGACACTGTGTCGCCGTAGGAAAAGCGTGGTGAGCCAAGTTTGGCACATGGGTTGCTTTAGTTATCAGACATGAACGGTCTCGAATGTGATCGAGCAAACACAGTGAATCCCAGCGAGGATTCACACATGCAATAAGGAGAACATCATGAATCCGAAATTCAATTGGTCACGCAGGATCAAGGCTGATGGATTGACGGCGGCGAAGATCGGCAACAGCGATCATGTGGCCGTCGGAGACTGGGTCCTGGCACTTGGTCAGCCGTTTGGACTGGAAGGAACCGTCACGGCCGGCATCGTCAGTGCGACGCATCGCGGTGTCGGGATTGCGGATCGCGAAAGCTTCCTGCAGACGGACGCAGCGATCAATCCCGGAAACAGCGGAGGCCCACTGGTCAATCTGGATGGGGAAATTGTCGGCATCAACACCGCGATCTCTTCTCGAAGTGGTGGCAACGAAGGGATCGGATTTGCCGTTCCGATCAACATGGCAAACTGGGTCGGAACACAGTTGGCTCATGGCGGAGTCGTCCGACGAGCCTATCTGGGCATCGGCATTCAGTCCGTGAACGCGACAGTGGCGGATCAGTTCCACATCAAGCCGAACGAAGGAGTTGTGGTGACAGAAGTTCGCAATGGAACACCAGCCGCGAAGGCCGGTATCCAGTCGGGCGACGTGATCACTCACTTCGGCGGAAGCAAGATCAAGAATCCTCGCGACCTGCAGCTCATCGTTGAACAGGCGGTTCTTGGTCAGGCTCACGCGATGACGGTGATCCGAGATGGCAAAACGATGACATTGTCGTTCACTCCGGAAGAACTGCCCTCTGACTTCGGGTCTGTGGCTTCGTCTGCGGGACCTGCGCAGGCTCCGTCAAGTTCTTCGTTCAGCTCGCTCGGCGTCGAACTGGCGGATCTCACCAGTTCGGTGGCGAAACAACTGAATCTGGATGGTGTTGAGGGTGTCGTGATCACAGCCGTCGCTGCTGATGGCATGGCTGCTGAAGCAGGTCTGAGAGAGGGCATGGTGATTACTCAAATGGACCGCACGCCGGTGAAGAGTATTCATGACTGTGAGACTGTCCTTCAAAAGGCAGACTTGTCGAAGGGCATCCTTCTTCTCGTCAAATCGAATGAAGGGTCACAGTTTGTTGTGCTGAAGAAAAGCTGATCCGGAGCATGAGTCCGCAGGGGCTCATGCGAGGGCGAGCGGCATGCAGCAAGTCGCTCGCCCTTCTTTACCCTGTCGCAGTGTTCGTGAGAACTCTACGAAATGCACTCTGGAATTGCTCATCGACGACTGGACAATTCGTCTTCGTTCGGCTGGAAATCGTAGGCGGAATCCACCCGAGAAGGTCTCACATCATTGATTAAGCACCCGTGCATAAGTTTCTTCGTTTAACGGCAAGCCGAAGGTGTCGGTTTTCTGTTAATTTGCCTACACCTCCGGCTCGCCGTTAAACGAATTACGCCCAATAACTTGTGCGTGGGTGCTTACAACGACACGCGATGCGTTGAAGACGCAACCTCGGCATGTTCCCATTGTCAGGCATCGAAGCTCACTGACTGAGTTCGCTCTGGAATCGAGTGTCGAATCTGGTCTACCTGCACGGCGAGCGGTTCTACAACTTTCGAGGACTGACGAACTACAACATGGTTTGACATGTTTATGAAAACGGTGGTGCGTCTGTCGGCGAGCACCGGCTGATTTCTCCAATCTTGTCAGGATACATTGTCAGCACTGCCATCAATTCGTGAGACGCACTTCACGCGTGGTTGAGCCCCCATTGCAACGCTCCGCCGTGCTGTGTGCTGCGAATCAATCGCCCCGGCTGGCGAACCATCTTGAACAGACACCTTCGCCCGAGTTGGTACGATGATGCGTGACTCTTTCACGGCAATGCCGCCGCCAATGGCCGCTCGCCCGAGCCGACTGCTCCTGCCGTGCTGTTGACGCAGCGCATGAAACCGGCTCCGTTGTTTCCGATCGCCCCGATACATTTCTCGGCTACAAACAGGTTCACAACCTGCTTGGATGTTATCGGTAACATTCTATGTCTGTGTCCAAACCACCATGCAGAGCTTGATTATGGCGTAATCCGCGTGGCAATGGCTGACCTCGATCAGGTATCCCAGCACTCCGTTGACCCCAAGTTTATCGACTACCACAACACACACATTGCTGCCAAACACACATAGTTAATAAGGCTTTGACTTTGCGTCGGTCGGAGTGAGAGCCTGCGTTTGGTTTGGTGGTGGAGCGTAGATGGCTTGTGACTGAGGAAGCCCGGCAATCTGAAGCGTTTTGAAAAGCCTTTGGTCAAGAAGCCAGGAGGTTGCAGTTCGCCGCGACGTACCTTGGGAAAAGCAATTTGCCGAGCGGTCGCAGGCGTCGGTTTGAGGTGTTCGGCTTTTGCTAATTCTCGGATTGGTTGTCCAAAAATTGCCGAATCGCTCTATGGCATGCGGCGAAATTGGCTCGCTGGTGACACGGACGGCTGACGCCCAACCGCTCGCCTTGCTGATGTAGAGTATCCATTTTGAGATTTTCTGACCAAGCCGATTTTCATGACCATCGTGATACTCGCGACCACCGTTGGAAGCGTTGACGTGTTTGCGCGTGGAGCGAGCACGGCACGTAGCCCCAGGCTTCAGCCTGGGGATTCGGGACATGTTGCGATTCCGCCGTGAAACGGCGGCCGTAACGCACCCTCTTGTTCTTGTTTGGCCGTTTCACGGCCCGTTAATTTATGGACTCGCTAGCCCCAGGCTGAAGCCTGTGGCTACGCGCTGACGCCGCCTCCGCGGCCAACGACACGCCGAGGAAACGACAGCCTGACTGGCGGTTCCGGAAACGATTCACTGCTGGGCGATGCTGGCAATGAGACTGAGCATGGCGGTCTTTGCGATGACAGTGTCGTCGGTGGCACTGGCAATGATGCCCTCTATGGCGATGATGGTCGAGACTACGTTGAGAGCAACGAAGCCAACGAAGCCAACGAAGCCACTGATGCTCTTTTGGAGGCACCGGAGTCGACACACTTCTCGGTGGAATCGGGATCGATGATGTCGACGGAAGCGGTGAGATTGATGGAGATCATCATGATGGACCTGAGAATGAGGTCCATCACGCCGGAGTCGGAGAACATGACAAGAATCGGAAGGACGACTTTTTCGAGAACGCCTGAGCATTCGATCGCCTGTGCATTGTGATTTGGTATTAAATCGCACTCAACGCCCGTTCCTGCCCATGCAGTGCAACGGGCTTTTTTACGTCCGTGTGAATCGATTTTACTTCGGGCCTGTCGTTTAGTTTGTCTCCAGTAACTCAGATAGGGCTTGAGTTGTCGCTGCCGGATGCTCAGAATGCATCGATGCATGTCGCCGCCGTTGCCTGCTGAGAGGACACACGATGTTGACGATTCAGGGACCCGGACTGAAACTGCGTGACGGCATTGCTCGACGAACCGCAATGCAGATTGGCGCATTGGGAATGGGAGGGCTGAGTCTCCCACAGCTGCTGCGTGCGGAATCCGCGACCGGAAAGCGATCTTCACACAAATCCGTAATCATGGTTTTTCTCGCCGGTGGTCCGCCTCATCAGGATATGGTCGACCTGAAGCCATTGGCACCGGTTGAGTATCGCGGAGAGTTTTCGCCGATCCATTCCAACGTCGAAGGAATTGAAGTTTGCGAACACATGCCTTTGCTGGCTCAGCGAATGGATCAATTGGCCGTCATCCGATCTCTGGTCGGTTCCGAGGGACAGCATTCAGCTTTCCAATGCCTGCATGGACATCCGCAGTTGAATCAGCCGATTGGTGGCTGGCCCTGTTTTGGCTCCGCGGTTTCCCGAATTCAGGGTACCGTGAATTCTGAAGTCCCCGCAGCCGTCGCTCTGCAGCCTCGCATTGGCGGCGCGTTCTGGTCGGAATCAGGGCAAGGCGGATTTGCCGGAATGAGACATGCGCCGTTCGCGGCCAATGCTCCGGGCAGCAATGACATGGTGCTGACCAGCATGACGAAAGATACTCTGCAGAATCGTCGAGCGTTGCTGGGGCAGATGGATTCTCTGCGAAGAAAATTGGAGTCCAACGACGTCATTGATGGCATGAACACGTTTTATCAGCAGGCGTTTGAGATTCTGACGTCCGGACGACTTCTCAACGCTCTGGATGTCGAGGCTGAAGATCCTGTGATCCGCGAAAGATACGGACGAGGATCCAAAGAACCGGCTGGCTATGGCGATGCCGGCTGGTTGCGAAATGAAGATTTCCTTGTTGCTCGTCGTCTGGTCGAAGCAGGTGCTCGAGTTGTCACGTTGTCGTTCGGACGCTGGGACTGGCACGGTCAGCCGCATGGCACGAACTTTGACAATGCGCGAGACCACATTCCGGCTCTTGATCGGGCGCTTTCGGCGTTGCTGGATGATCTGAAGGATCGAGGACTGGATCGCGATACTTCCGTTGTTGTGTGGGGAGAATTTGGCAGGACACCCAAAATCAATAACAAAGGCGGACGTGATCATTGGCCTCAGGTCGGTTGCGCACTTCTGGCTGGCGGCGGAATGCGGACGGGACAGATTATCGGCGAAACAAACGCACTGGCCGAGTACCCTACAAAGCGTCCGGTGCATTTTCAGGAGATCTTCGCGACGCTCTATAATCGACTCGGGATCGACGTGGACCATACTACGATCAATGATCTGACCGGGCGTCCGCAGTATCTTGTTGATCACACAAAGTATCAGCCGTTGCCGGAGCTGATCTGAAGGATTGACGTCACGTGAGTCTCAAACCTGCACTGCAACTCCGGCACGACAATGCGGCCTATTCTGTTGCATTTTCGTCGGACGGCGGGCTGCTGGCTTCGGGCAGTCTTGATAAAACTGTTCGCATCTGGGAGCTCCCGTCGGGACTTCAGAAGTTTCAGATGAAAGGTCACGGAGAAGCGATTTGCTCGGTCGTGTTCCTATTCGCCAATTCAATCCTGCTCTCGGCGGGACTTGACCGAACACTGCGGACGTGGAATCTCGCCACAGGAATGCTCAAGTCAACAATGTCAGGGCACTCGGCCTACTTGACCTGTATGGCTGCTACGCCCGACAACCTGACTGCGGTCTCCGGAGCACATGACAAAGATCTTATTCTCTGGGACATCAATGCGGCCGCACCGATCGCGACGATGAAGGGACATACCGACATTGTGAACACGGTGGCCTTTTCGCCCGACGGCAAAATGATTGCTTCGGGAGGTCATGACTTTCTGATTCGTCTCTGGGATGTCGACGAACGAAAGCAAATTCAGGAGTTCGGACCGCAGGCGAAGCCAATTCAGTGTGTGGCGTTTTCGCCCGATGGAAAAACGATCGTGGCTGCGGATGAGTCGCCCGTGATTCGGCTCTGGGATGTGTCCATCGGGAAAACACTTCGCACATTTAATGAACACAAAGCTGCGGTGAAGTGTGTTGCCATTTCTCCTGACGGAAAACGACTGGCCTCCGGCAGCAATGATACATCAATTATTGTCCGTGACATTTCCACCGGGGAGGTTCTGCAAACACTGAAAGCCCATCGTAATACAATCTACGGCCTGGCATGGTCCTTCGATGGTACGCGGCTGGCATCCGCTTCGTTTGATCGCACAGTCTGCGTTTGGGAACTGCTTTCCCCAGGCTGAACCCTTGGCGCTACGCGTTGATGCCTCATGAGCGGAACGTTGAGCGACAGATTTCGGGGGAGCCGCCCCATGGGCCGCCACGGCTGACCCGGTATTCCCCGGATTCCGGCCCAGTGGGATCGATCACTGCGTGGCTGGGATAAGTGCCTTGCCAGTCCTGGCACCATTCCCAGACATTGCCGTGCATGTCAAACAGGCCAAAGGCATACGCCAGCTTGAAACTGACTTCACTGGCACCTCGTCTGTCTCCGTCGAGCACCCACGCATAATGCTTGAGCATGGCATCATCATCTCCAAAGGAGTACCGCCCTGGATTTCCGCCGCGACAGGCAAACGCCCATTCGGCTTCCGTGGGGAGTCGGTAAGCACCCATTGGTAAGTTCTGGGGCATAACAATCGCTTGCGCAAACAGTATCCGGAGACTGACGTCTCGCGGCTCGCCGAGTTCCAGGCGAGCGGGGGACGT
>JBDNHX010000460.1:0-21436 GCA_041688565.1 Planctomycetaceae bacterium | reverse complement strand
GGCTGCCCTCCGTTCTGTAAATCTGCGTTCATCTGCGAAATCTGCGGACAGCCGATGTTTTCATCCACAGATTGCGCAGATTTTCGCAGAGAGGGGCACCGCCTCGACTCTTTGTATTCCGCATACGGCTGGAGTCCCTCTATCATGGCTGGTCTCCCTTCTGCAAATCTGCGTCCATCTGCGTAATCTGCGGACAGCCGTCTTTTTCATCCACAGATTGCGCAGATTTTCGCAGAGAAAGAATCAGGCGTTTGTATTCGAGAGAAGGCGCACCAAAGTTAATGAGAAGGGCTTTCTCGTAGCCCGAGGCTTTGAGGTAATTGATGACCTGAGCCTCCTCTGTGCCCGAGAGTTTTTGCAGCGCTTTGAGTTCGACCAGCACGGTTCCGAAACAAACGAAATCAGCTCGATAGGTTGTCTGCAGGACTTTACCCCGGTAACGGATCGGCAGGGGAAACTCGCGTTCGTAGGGGATGCCACAGGCAACAAATTCGTGCTCAAGCGCCTCTTGATAGACGAGCTCCAGAAATCCACAGCCGAGTGTGCGGTGGACGGTCATGGCCGCGCCAATGATGGCATGAGTGAATGGGTCGCGATCGGGAGTCATGTCGTTGCCTTCATTTTAAAAATCTGCGGCCATCTGCGAAATCTGCGGACAACCTTTTTTCTGATCCACAGATTGTGCAGATTTTCGCAGAAAGAACTGGGTGCCTCGATGGCCGCGCACGCGGAAACCGACAGCGAGAATTGCAACTAAGCTGTAGTGCTCCACTTCGCGTCCGCCCTCGGTTTGAACTATTCGATAACGTCGAATAGTTGCCTCCGGGACCAGTTCACCCTCGGCGAATATGGCCTTCAAATGGTGATTCACCGTGCCGACCCCAATCTGGAAAAGCGCTGCCATGAGCTTCTGCGTCAGCCAGACCGTCTCGTTTTCCAACCGACACTGAATGCGAGTGCGGCCATCCTCGGTCTGATAGAGGATGATGTCGGAGGATGGCTGGGATTCGTCGCTCATGCCGTGGCTCCTTTCGTGATTTCGCTGAGCAGCCCTTCGGTGGCCTGTTGAAAATGTGTGAAACGTTGTTCGGCAGCTCACCGATATTTTTCGACGCAACTACATTACTGGAATTGATTTAACGCGAACTTCCCCGGGTGATTGCTCGTCAAAAATCCTCACCAGAGTACCCAAAGGCACACATTCTCAACAGCCCAGTCCTTCGGTCTCCTGCTCCAGCGCGAGGATATCGGCGCTGATCTCGGCCAGCGTGCGGAGCTGCGGCGGCTGATAGAAGTGGCGGGTGAAGCTGACTTCGTAGCCGATCTTGGTGTCGGCCTCGACGATCCGTGCATCAGGCGTGCAGGGCAGGACTTCGCGGCGGATGAAGGCTTCGATGCCGCCTTCTTCCAGCAGCGGGATTTGCTCGAAGTCACGCAACTCGCTGTCAGGTTCAAAGCTGACGCTTCGGATTTACGATTGGCGATTTACGATTGGCGATTGGCGATTGGCCGAGCAATGAGATCGGGTAGCGACCGCGTAGGGCATCCGGTTCTTCTTTCAGCAGTTTGGCAATGACCGGCGGGGCGGTTTCGTCGCGCCAGCTCACGGCACTAACGATGAGTATCCGGTCGGCGGCACTCAGTTTAAGACCCAACTTCTTCAGCGCAGTTTCCATTGCGTCGAGGAAGATATTATGGTTCTCAAAAAGTTCGTCACCGATCGCATCACGCAGCTTTGTGGCTGTCTCGACCAGCCCAGCGTCCCCAGTGAAGAGCGACGAACCGTTGTGGACCTCGCCGATGCGGCAGCCGAGCGGTGTATCTTGCTTCATCTTGCTGAGCATGTTCACCAAAAACAGCAGATGACCGTCGCTGCTGCGGTTGAGAAGCGAGTAATCAGATTCACCCGCGTGTTCGATAATGAAACGCGGATCCTTGATGTCCTTCTTGCCGCCCATGCGTTCCAAGTCGCTCTTCCAGCTTTTGCCATACGGCGGGTTGGCCAGCATGAAGTCGAACTCGCGGGAGCGAAATGCGTCGTTGTGACAAAGTAGACGTCACTCTCCGAGTGACGAAGGCCGAAAAACGCGACCCTGAGCATTCATCACTCGGAGAGTGATGGCTACTATAAACACAAATCGACGGCCATTGGGCACGCGCCGTCCGGCACTGGTCGAAAGCGCAGAAGCAAAGCTCGTACAAAAGATCCTCGCCTAAATCCTACCACCGCTGCCTGCTGCGACGACGAAGACGAAACCACCCGAAGGTCGTTGAGACGGAACGCCAAATCTCAAATCTCAAATCTCAAACGCTCCTCCTACATGACTTCCGCTACCTGAATCCCAAGCAGCGACAAGCCTGTCCTGATAGCGCGGGCCATGAGATCGCACAGGATCAGGCGGCTGGTGCGCAATTCGTCGGATGCCGCGTCCTGTACTGAGCAGCGATCGTAGAACTTGCTGAAGGCGTCAGACGTTTCATACAGCCATGTTGTCAAGAGATGCGGTCGATACTCAGTCAGAACGCTGTCGATCGCGTTGCCGAACAGCAGCAACTGCAGAGCCAGACGTCGCTCTTCCGGACAGGTCAAAAGAATCGTAGCGTCGGTGGAAAAAACGCTTTGACGATCCAGATTCAGTTTTCGAAAAATGCCACAGATGCGAGCATAGGCGTACTGCATATAGGCAGCAGTATCGCCTGTCATCGCCAACATTTTGTCCCAGTCAAAAACGTAATCGCTCTCGCGGTTGTGATGCAGGTCGGCGTATTTGATTCCCCCCAGCCCGACAATTTCAGCAACGGTTGCGCGCTCTGCTTCAGACAACAGGGAGCCGTCGCGCCGCTTGTCATCATTTTCGTCGACGATCTTTCGAGCACGCGTGATGGCTTCATCCAGCAGACTTTCCAGCCCCACCGTGTCGCCGGAACGCGTTTTGTACGGCTTGTTGTCTTTTCCCATGACCGTGCCGAATGACACGTGCTGCAGCTTCACATCGCTGATGCCCCACAGCAGTGTGGTGGCGAACAGCTGCTGGAAATGTTCTGACTGGCGTTTATCCACAACGTACAGAACTTCATCTGCCTTCAAAGCTTCTCGTCGATACTGAATCGTGGCCAAGTCCGTGGTGGCATAGGTGAATGCGCCGTCGGTCTTCTGCACGATGAACGGGGCCGTATTGCCTTCGATGAAGACGCAGGTCGCCCCGTCGCTGATACGAGCCAGATTTTTCTGCTTCAGACTGTCGACAACGGCTGCAAGCATCGGGTTGTAATAACTTTCGCCCAACGTCAGGTCGAATGAAATACCCAAACGCACGTAAAGTTTGTTCAACGCTTCCAGACATGCCGGAAGAAACTCGTTCCACAAACGATTGTTCTCTGCATCGCCTGAATGGAGCTTAGCGGTCTCTTCGCGGGCCTTGCGAGCAATCTCCGGATGAGCATCGGAGGCCTCCATCAACGTTGAATTCTCCTGAACCGATTCGATGGTCTTTCGCGCGTCGCGCAGACTGTCTTCTGCAACAGTGACCTGCTTCTTCAGGCCATTCAACTGCTTTTTGACTTTGTCATCCGTTGCCGCGGCAGTCTCCTGCTGAGCCAGCATGGCTTTCACATTCAAAACGGCCTGCTCAAGCGCGGGCAGCTTCGTCAGCGTCCCCTGATAATCGGAAAGCTGGTTGACCAATTTGTAAAGGCGAGCCAGTTCGGCCACGGATTCCTGCTCGAACGCTTCGTTGTTCCTGAAGTGGCGATAGCCGTAGATGATCATCCCGAACTGTGTGCCCCAGTCTCCAATGTGATTGTCACTGGTGACTTTGTGACCGGCAAACCGCACAGTTCTGCAGATGGCATCTCCGATCACGGTGCTGCGCAAATGCCCCACATGCATGGGCTTGGCCACGTTTGGCGAAGAAAAATCCACGATCACGTGACGAGGTGCATCCGTGGCTTTTACGCCCAGACGATCGTCACCGGCGATGGAGGAAATTCGTTCCGAAAGAAACTGGTCCCTCAGCCGGAGATTGATGAAACCCGGGCCGGCAATTTCAGGCGTTTCGCATAGATCGTCAATCAGAAGCTGATCAATAATCGTCTGTGCAATCTCGCGCGGCGACTTGCCCAGCTGCTTTGAAAGCGGCATTGCGAAGTTGGCCTGAAAGTCGCCAAACTTTGGATCCTGAGCCGGGCGGATCATGTCAAGGAGCGGTTTAGTGTCGGTCGCCAGAGAAGACAGCGGACCAGCGAAGCGGTCACGGACAAGATTCAGCAGATTCATGAAATTCAGATTTCGTGTGACTCAGGTAACTCGTGTGACGGATGAAAATAGAACCGCATGTCGCCCGGAAAGGAACACGTCGTAGCGGAAGCCGCCAGGGGCTTTCGGAATGCGGGCTGTTAAAGCGAGCCTCGAAACGCTTGGCGCGTTCCGCTACGCAGGGAGTGCAATTGGGCTCGCTTTTTAGGGACTCACCAGCCGATCGACATGTTCGCTTCGATCACCTTTTGAGCGTCAATTAAATCGGTGCCGGTGTCGAGCATGTACAGGCGGATCGCATGCAGCTTGTCACCGGACGCACGTGCCAGGCAGTCGCGTGCAACGTCACACGGACGCATTTTTCCTTCAAGCCCCAGCAGCCGTTTTGAGATCACCCAAATGTCGCGCGGGCGTTTGGTGATTCGGATGACTTTCTCTTCGGGATAATATTTCTGAGCCATATGCTCAGCCTGTTCGAGACTCGACGCCCATCCAATCATGATGTGCGCTTCGGTCTCAATTTCAAAAAGGGGCATCGCTGAATCCCTGCGAATGGATGAATGATCGTTTCGCACGAAACGAATCGAACCTGCCAGTTGCCGAACGATGCCGCTGGATCTCCGAACGGAAAACTTGCTTCCGCGATCCCCGCAGCCGAACACTCGCCTGTCCCGCCAGCGTGCGTAGGATAGCAGGCTTTGGCTATTTTTCGACAGAGGGCCAATTCTGTTGAATCTTGTCGATGCGAAATCGCATCCTCTGGGAGAGTGGCCAGGCTGATTCTGTCACTCCCAGGCATCCATCAAAGATTTCTTTGGTAGGACAGGTCCTCACCGCGTCAGAAAAGCATGATAAAGCATCAAAAGATTTATGAATTCTTTACCGCCTCGCTTCGGCAGAAATTGCCGACCTTCCCTAAGATCTTTGTAAACAAGAACTTAGAGCCACGGACCGCCTTCAGAAACGCGGTCAACACATATTGACGCATTTTTGGAATCCACATAATGTTCTCTTCGTTGGGGATGAGCAAGCTGCTCTGACCTGAAGAAAAGAGCTGAAAAGCCAATCGCCCCCGGAAGTAGCTAGAGTCCTCCGCCCCCCTTGGGATTCGCTGCTTCCGGGATTTTTTTTGCCGGCCGTCCAACCGAAACTTTGAGCCGCTGCCAAAGCGTGGCTTGTCTGTCAGGCCAGTCACTCGGGATTCCATGCGCGCTGCTTTTCAAACGTGCTGGATTGCATGCTCGTATTGCCATAAAGTACACGGCAACAGAAACAGCCATTGCAGCTCCGGCCGCTTGTTCGGCTGGATTTTTTTCACAGAGCACTCGGAACTGCTGATCGATGGGACGCATTGCACTCGCCTGGCGAATTTTGACGAATGGAAAATTTGCCGCCAAAGTCACAAGTCTGCTGGAGACCCCACCACTGGCCATCGTGGTGGCTGCTCCGCCAAAGACGATCTTGCAGACAAAGCCGCTGCGAAGTGATGCCGTCAGTCTGCTGGCAGCGTTGCAGCGTGAGGGACGTCTGATCGACTTTCTGAAAGAACCGATCGATGGCTACACGGATGCTCAGATCGGCGCCGCTGTGCGGGGCATTCACCGTGACTGCGGCCAGGTCCTGGAGCGACAATTCGGGATTCGTCCGGTTCTGGAACAGCCTGAAGGCAGCGCTGTAGAATTGGGCTCAAAGTCCATCGCGGGAAAGATAAAATTGTCCGGCAAGGCAGGAGACGCATCGGCTGCTTCAGGAAAACTGGTGCATCACGGCTGGCAGTCGACAAAATGTGAATTGCCTGTCTGGACTGGCGATGCAGAATCAGCAGGTGTAATTGCTCCTGCGGAAGTCGAAGTGCAATAGTTCTGAGACGAAAACAGCCGGCCGGAAAACTTTTGAACAACGCTTCCTGGAAACGATTTATCTCATGTCCGCTCAGTTCGTCATCGGAATCGATCTTGGAACCACCAACAGCGTTCTGTCGTACGCCGCACTGAGTGACGAGAAGCCGCACGTTCAGGTATTGCCCATTCCTCAACTCGTGGCTGCGAACACGATCGAATCGCGTCCCGTTCTGCCATCGTTTTTATATCTCGCGACAGCAGACGAAGTCACTTCCCGGGCGTTTTCCCTGCCATGGAATGAGCAGTCCGCGTTCGCAACGGGCTATGCGGCTCGCAGTTTGTCGGCCGAGTTTCCCGATCGAACAGTCGGAGCGGCTAAGTCATGGCTGTGCCACAGCAAAGTGGACCGGCATCAGGCGATTTTGCCCTGGCAGGCGCCGGCCAGTGTGCCAAAACTTTCGCCGGTCACGACATCTCAGCGTTATTTGGAGCATCTGGTAGCGGCATGGCACAATGCATTTCCGCAAGCTGCCATTTCTGAACAGCATGTCGTGCTGACGGTGCCCTCCTCGTTTGATGCCAGCGCGCGTGAGCTGACTCGTGAAGCGGCGATTGCAGCCGGTTTGCCGATGGGTTTTGTTTTACTGGAAGAACCGCAGGCTGCCACCTACGCATGGCTGGATGCAGTCGGTGGTCGCTGGCGAAAGCTGCTCACCGTTGGCGACCGGCTTCTGGTCTGTGACATCGGCGGAGGAACGACCGACCTGTCGCTGGTGGAAGTTGCGGAGGGAAATGGTGAGCTGACACTGCAGCGCGCGGCGGTTGGAAATCATCTGCTCGTCGGCGGCGATAATATGGATCTTGCTCTCGCGCATTATGTGGCTCAACGGTTTGAGGAAAAAGGCCTGACGCTGGATCCCTGGCAGTCTGTTTCGCTGTGGCATTCGTGCCGCAACGCCAAGGAAGCGCTGCTTTCCGGAACAGGCCCGGAGACTCATACGATTTCTGTCCCCGGTCGCAGCAGTCGTCTGATCGGCGGCCTCGTGTCGGTTTCCGTGGACCGTGCAGCGGCCACCGATTTGCTGCTGGGCGGATTCTTTCCCGAATCACAACTGTCGGATCGGCCGGCGAAGTCGAGGGCCGGCTTTCGTGAAATCGGCCTGCCTTATGAAGCCGACACAGGCATCACGAGGCATCTGGCCGCGTTTCTGCAGCAGTCTCTGGCAGGCAGCCGGTTGACGCATGTGTTGTTCAACGGCGGAGTTTTTAAGGCGACCGCTTTGCGAAGTCGCCTGTTGCAGCAGCTTCAAAACTGGTTTCCTGATTCTCCGCCGCGGCCGGTGGAGGGGCCGGAAGATCTGGATTATTCCGTTTCCCGCGGCGCTTGTTTCTACGGCTGGAGCAAGCTGCGGGGCGGCGTCCGAATTCGTGGTGGCACGGCGCGGTCTTATTACGTTGGCATTGAAACAGCGGGTCTTGCCATTCCCGGTGCCGGGCGTCCTCTCAAAGCGTTGTGTGTCGTACCGACGGGAATGGAAGAGGGTACCGAGGTCGACGTGCCTTCGGATTCGATCGGCCTGATTGTCGGCGAGGCCGCTCGTTTTCGCTTCTTCAGTTCTTCAACTCGCAAAGCTGACCGGCCGGGCGATCAGATTGCGCGTTGGACGCCGGAAGAATTGTCCGAAACCGATTCGCTGGAGACGACGCTGTCTGATGCAGCGGACTCCGATGATGACTATGTGCCCGTCCGTTTTCATTCGCGTATCACAGAGCTTGGAATTCTGGAACTCTGGTGCGTCCACGAGTCTGAAGACAAGCGTTGGAAGCTGGAGTTCAGTGTGCGCGACGACGCGGACGCGTAAGTTCCCTGTGACAATGCCTCACCGTTATTTACACCCGCTCCACGATCACGCGAGCCCATGCTCCAATGACATCCGCTTCTTCCGAACTGCACAATGATGACCCGAATTCCGATGCTTCGCAGCGACCACGCTTCGTCGTCGGCATCGATCTCGGAACAACGAACTCTGCGGTCTGCTTTATTGATACGCTGCATGAGTGCTGTGTGATCGAGACGTTTGCGGTCGCGCAAGTGGTCGCGGCCGGTCAGATTGAGAAGCTGGAAACGCTTCCATCGTTTTATTACGAGGCCCTGCCGGGGGAACGTGCCGCCGGGGCAACGCGTCTGCCCTGGCTGAAGGAAACACCGACGAGTGCCGTGGGTGTTTACGCGCGCGATCATGGTCGCACGATTCCCGGGCGAATGATTGAATCGGCCAAGTCCTGGCTCTGTCACAACGGCGTCGATCGCAAGGCCGCGTTGCTCCCGTGGCATGGGGCGTCCGATGTGCAGCGATTGTCTCCAGTAGAAGCCAGCGCGAGTTACCTGCGTCACCTGCGGGAGGCCTGGAATGCGGCTCACAGCGACGAGCCGCTTGAGCAGCAGGATGTCGTGCTGACGATCCCTGCGTCGTTCGATGAAGTGGCGCGAGAACTGACGGTGGCGGCAGCGCGAGCCGCCGGGTTGCCGCGAATTGTTCTCCTGGAAGAACCGCAGGCTGCTTTTTATTCGTGGGTGGATGCTCATCGCGATCAGTGGGAACAGCATGTGTCGCCCGGTCAGAAGATCCTTGTCTGCGATATCGGCGGTGGGACGACGGACTTCAGTCTGATCCATGTGCGATCCGGTGACGGCGGTCGTTTGCAGTTTCACCGTGTCGCTGTCGGAGATCATCTGTTGCTGGGAGGCGACAATCTGGATCTTGCCCTGGCACATCATGTTGAGCAAAACCTCTCCAGCAGCGGTCGACTGGATGCTCGACAATGGAGCATGCTGATTCCCGCCTGCCGTCATGCGAAAGAAGTTTTGCTTGGCGAGAATGCTCCACTTGCTTATACGCTGGTTCTGGCCGGTGGCGGCTCGCGCCTGATCGGCGGCGCTGTGCAGGCCGAGCTGACGCGTGACGAAGTGATCGGTATTTTCCTGGACGGATTTCTTCCCGCGGTGAATTTTGACGAGAAGCCTCAGAGACGCCAGTCCGGGTTTCAGGAGTTTGGATTGCCGTACGCGGCTGATCCTGCGATCACAAAATACCTCGCGACATTCCTCAGGACTCATGCTCAGTCGACAGAATCCGGCGTTCAAAATTCTCACAGCGATTCAGTCGCGGCGATTCCGGATATCCTGCTTTTCAATGGCGGATTTTTTGCGTCGCCTTTGCTGCGGCAACGCCTGATCGAATCTCTCGAGCGCTGGTTTCGACCGTTCGTACCGGGCTGGTCACCGGCGATCTTGCGCAACGATCGGCTGGATCTGGCTGTTGCTCGCGGCGCGGCGTATTTTGGAATGGTGCGGCGCGGTGTTGGTGTCAGAATCGTGGCGGGACTTTCGCGAACTTATTATGTGGGCATCGAGCAGGCCGATGGTTCCACCGCGGCGCTTTGTCTGGTTGCTGCAGGAACGGAAGCGTCGGCTGCCCCCGTGGTGATCGACCGGACGTTCAGAGTCAGAACCGCTGAGCCGGTGGAGTTTCCGATCCTTGTGTCAGGCACGCGACTGACAGACAAGCCGGGTCAGATCATTCCTTTCGATCCAGAGCAGTTGACGTCTTTGCCTTCCATTCGCACTGTGCTGACAACGCGAAAACGTGGCGACAATTCGAACGTGGATGCTCGGCTTTCGGCAACGCTGACGGAAATCGGAACGCTGGAATTGTGGTGTGAGCAGACAGATGGCTCTCGTCGCTGGCAGCTGCAGTTTGACGTTCGCTCGGCAACCGAAACGGATCGCGTGGCGCATTCGGGGCTGGCAGAACAATCAGGCATTGTCGATCAGGAGATGATTGCCTCCGCAGTTGCGGTGCTTCGAAACATCTTTGGATCCCAGGGCAGCGCGCGTCCCGATGACACAATGAAACTGTTGTCTGAGTCCATTGGGATGTCGCGGATGGACTGGCCTCCATCATTATTAAGAGCCATCTGGTCCGAATTGTTGGAGCTCAATGATGGTCGAAAGCGAAGTCCCCAATATGAAGCGCGGTGGCTGAATCTGGCGGGCTTCTGTCTGCGGCCGGGGTTTGGAATGGCGGCCGATGACTGGCGCGTTGAAGAGACGTGGCGAGTCACGAATGGGCGACTGATCCATTTGACTCCCGCGTGTCTTGCGGAACTGCGAACGCTGTGTCGTCGGATTTCCGGCGGGCTGGCAGCCGGGCGACAGCATCAGATTGCGTCGACCGTGATGCCCGCGATCCGGCAGCGATTTCGTCAGATCCAGACGGGCCGGGGCAAGGTGGCTCCTTATGCGTCCGGAAATCACGAAGCTGCCGAGATCTGGCGGATGCTGGGTTCTCTGGAACTGCTGGATCAAAGTCTTCGCACGGAGCTGGGAGACATGATTATGGATCTGATGCATCGGGCGGCGTTTGAGCCAGTCTACAATGCATTGATCTGGGCGCTGGGACGCGTCGGTGGCCGAGTTCCGGTTTATGGGCCGCTGAATCTGGTGCTTCCGGCGGCTAAAGTTTCTGCCTGGCTGGATCAGCTTTTGCGAAGTGCCGAGTTGAATTCGCCAGGCGTACAGCTGACGCTGATGCAATTGAGCCGCAAGACAAACGACCGGTTTCGAGACATCGAAGAATCATTGCGGCATCGAATTCTTGGGCGACTACAAACCACCGGCACGTCGGCGCATTTGCTGCAGCTGATCCGTGAAGGGGGCACTCTGGAAGGCGAAGAGGCCAGCCTGATTTTGGGTGAGTCCTTACCAGCCGGACTGCAGCTGGCGTAACGTTTCTACAACGGGAAATTTCAAACCGCCATTCGTTGAATCGCAGCCACGCCATTCTTGCGCATTGGCCCGATCCTTCAGGATTGGCAGGATGCGAGCTTGTTTCCGCCGACTTAGGATCGCTCGATCAATAAGTGTCTGATCGTTGCCTTTCGCTCCGCGAAAGAACGCTACTTTCGCGGAGCGAAAGGCGACAATTATTGATCGAACGAGACTTACAATCGAGCACGTATAGCATCGAGTGCCTGCTGAGCGTTTGACTTCACGGAAAAATCATTGGAGGTAGCGAGCTTTTCGAGGAAGGCGACGGAGTTTTCGGTGCCGACCTTCTTCAACACTTCCAATAGATCATTCTTTGCCAGCCCATCGGTAATCTTGTCAAAGTTTTCCAGAATCGGCTGTTCAATCCGCACACCGATGGCAATGAGCGCCTCCTTCACATCGCGTCGGACGACATTGTCGGTGCTCGACATGATCAGCATTGGATAGTCGGCGGGCTTTGCAATTTTTGCCAGTGTGTTAATGGCACGACGTTTTGCTTCGTGCATCAGACCATCCGAGTCTGCCAGAACTTTCTTCAGTTCGTCAATCTGCTCAGCGGTCGCCCAGTGACAAAAAGCTTCTGCTGCGGATTTTTTTACGAAGCCGTTGCTGTTCTTCATGTGGTTTTTTGCCACCCGCAGCACTTCCGCACGCTTCTCCTCGACGATCGCAATTTCCCCCAGTCGTCCGAGCGGCTGACTGGCACCGTTGCCGCCTTCGGCCTTTCGAATTTCGGCGATCAGATCGTCGACCAGTTTCGGATTGCCAATGCTCTGTTCTTCCTGCTTCTGCTTTTTATCGGCCTCCATTTTCTGAGTCATCTCTGCACGTTCCCGTTTAACTTCTTCTGCATCACGCAGCGTGTAATTGACACGAACAGGTACTCGGATTGTTGAGCCTTCATCGGACTGCTCGACCGTGGCGGAATACTCCAGGCTGGCAGGCATGCCCTGAACCAAATCGAACACAAGCGTGCCGCTTCCTCGAATGTTCATATACGGCTGATTGTTTGACCGAGTCGCGGTGAATTCGTAATTCTTGCTGATCGACACTTTATTATTCAGCGATTCCCCGACCTGGTAGCTGACACGCTCCACCGCTGGAATTTCTTCAATCACCTGATCCTGCTGACCGCCCAAGCCGGGAGGCATCATGCCTCGCATGCGGCCACCGAAGCGCGGCCCCATGCCACCGAACGGCCCGTCTTCGCGTTTGATGCGCTGCAGCTTTGATTCTGTTTCCACATGCCACTGCGATTCGGAGTAGGCATCCAGCTTTTCCAGAAAGAAAATACCCACCGGTCCAAGTACAGCCGGAAGCTGTTCTGAACCCTCAAAATCCAGGACATCACCCAGGGCATTCACGGTCAGCTTTCCATTGTCGATGGACGACGACCCAAAAGACGGCGGCCCTGGAAATCCACCCCGCATGGATCGCATCTGAGGCCGCTCGTGGAAATTGGCGTTGTACGTCACCTCATACATTTTGCCGCCACTGCTGCCCCAGACCTTGATATACGCAACGGCCGGAGTGACACGGCGAGCCACTTCAGGGCCGGTGAGATCCGGACCACGCGGCGCAACGGCAAGCTGCAAACCATTGGCTGCAGCAAGGGTTCGCACTTCATTCACAGGAGCCGCAAATCCCACGGATGTCACGGACGCCCCGGAGAGCTTTGCGCTGGCGACTCCGACCACCTGGCCGGCACCATTCACGACTGGTCCACCGCTGTTACCCGGATTAATCGCCGCGTCGATCTGAATCTGCTTCCCGCGGTCTTTGTGCTGAATGATCCCGGCGACTGTGCCTGTCGTGACTTTCACATCCGTGCCAAGTACGTTTGAAAGTGGAAAGCCGATCGCTCGTACAGACTCTGCCAGCTGCACTGTTTCAGAATCCGACAATGTCAGCACCGGCAGACCGGATGCGTTAATCCGAACCAGCGCCACATCGGCCGCAGCATTCACAGCAATCACCGTGGCAGGAAACACGCGCCCACCCAGATGCACTTCCATCCGTTTCGCGCCTTCAACAACGTGCGCGCACGTTGCGATGACTCCATCCGCCGACACCACAAACCCCGTCCCGGAACCTTCTTCTTCACTGACAACTTGCCGTGAATCGCCCTGCACAAAGTACGAGCACACGCCTGATGTTTTTTTAAGGTCATCGCCGGCGCCCTGTTCGATCGTAAACTGATACATGTACTCCGCACCCGGCTTCCAGTGGTACCGCAACTTGCGGGTGTCACCGCTGATGGCTGCCGTTGCCGGCGGAAGATTTCCGCCGCCGACTGGTGGAGTCGCTGCAGAACCGGGCATAGCCGGGATTCCAGGCATCGCCGGCATTCCGGGCACAACAGGTGGAACATTGTAGGGTGAGCCAGCGTCGCCAGGGAATGGTGCTGCAGGAACAGGTGATCCGGTTCCAGGTAATCCGGTGGCAGCCAAATTTTGGCCAGCATTTGCGTCGACGGAACTGGAGTTCTTCAGAAAGGACACGCCCGCAAAAATAATGACGCCCACAAGTGCGACGCCACCTCCGACGATCAGTCCGGTCATCAGACCCTTGTTACTGCTTTTGGGCGGCGCCTGCTTTCTGCGCGGCGCAGGAGTTTGCTCATAGTCATCGTAATCGTCGTACGAACTTGTGTTCCACGAATCATTGTCATCTTCCGCTTGCCGCTTTTTCGGCTTCCGCACGGGTTTTGGAGTCTCGGCCTGCGGCGCCGCTGGTTTCGCAGGTTTTGGTCGAGACGCCGCAGCGGCGGCCGGCATTGCAGCATCGGCCGATCGACGAGGCGGAGGAGTGACCGGTTTGGCCGGCGGCGCGGCAGGTGTCGTCGCGCTGGCGGCCGGAGCCGGGCGAGATTTAGGAGTTGCGGGCGCTGGTGCCGGAGCAGGTTCGGGCGGGTCCACGGCTAGCTGTTCGCCGCAGCGAGGACACTGGAGGCGAATCGTCGTCGTGGACTCACGCACCCGCAATTTTGTCAGGCAACCTGGGCACTCAACAATCTGATGACTCATTCCAGTCACTCCCGATCTTCACCTTTAGTGATCAACCAGCGCACACCTCCTGTAATTAACCAACAAGCCAGAAGAATGCAACCGCCATCAGGGTTGGAGGAACAGCTCCCAGGAATAATCCAAGTGGGCTGATTCCGGTGTCGCCAAATGCTTTGGATGATTGGAGAATTCCGGCCCCGGCTGGATTTGGGGCGTTGGCGATGACAGTCAGTCCTCCACCGGTCACAGCCCCGGCCACCAGAGCATATTTGAGCTCGTCAGAAATCCCTTCGACAAGCGAGCCGAGATAAGTCAGAGCCGCATTGTCTGTGAAGGCCGTCAGAGCTGTTGCTCCGAAGAAGAGCTTGTCGCCTGTCATGCTGCTGATCAATGGTTTCAGCCAGTATGCCTGAAGAGATCCAAGCGTGACGAGCCCCGCCAGAAAGAAGCCGACCAGAAGCCCTTCTTTCAGCTTCAGCGAATCCTGATATTCCCGAGTGGCAGTGACAACGCCGAGGAAGATCATGAAGATTCCAAAGAACACGTCTGGATGATGGGCGAAGGCCACAACGGCTGCCAAAAATGCCAGGTGCACAGCGGTCAGCCAGCCTGGAACATTCTGACGTTCCGTCACATCGGCTTCGACAGCATTCAGTTGTTTCCAGAAACACAGGGTCACCAGACAGGTGGAACATACACAGCTTATAACGGCGCGCCAGCCGAAGTGCGAAATCATATAGCTTGTTGTCCATCCCCATTTGCCCGCCACCATCAGCACGGGCGGAGCTGCAAAGTTAGTGAGCGTGCCGCCAACGGAGACATTCACAAACAACAGACCCAGCGTCGCGTAGGCCAGGGGTTTGCTGATCGCCTGATCAAAGTACCGTCTCTTCAGCAGCAGGGCGAGCAGTGTCATTGCTGCGGGCTCTGTGATGAATGAACCAAACAGAGCTCCAGCCGAAAGCGCGGCAATGTAAAACGCAACGGTTTCTTTCAGCGGCAGAAGGCGAGCAATCCACAGGATGAGAGCCTCCGCCAGGTTCACCACGGGACGAGTCGCTGCGACAACCATCACAAGAAGGACGAACTTTGGTTCGGTGTAATTCAGGCTTTCCACATACTTCACTGCGTCTGCGATCGAAAGTTGCATGACGCCCACGACCAGAAACAGGACGGCCGCCCAGAGTCCAAAAACAACTTCCGTTTCCGCCAGGAAGTGAAACAGGTTTTCGCCAATAGAGCCTTCAGGATATTTGTGCGCGAGTTTCGCAAACTGCTTTACGCAGAACGTGTGCAGAATGGCCAGCACAAACAGCAGGGTGGCAACGTACTCCACAGGACCAGCGAGAGGGTTGACGGCTAGCGGAACCGCGTCAGCCGCGACCTCGGCCAGTGTAAAAAGAGCCGTCAACGGCACGTCAAACGGGATCGAAAAAGGAAAAACACTCATGACATTCCTTGGCGATTAAAGTGCGATTACCAGAATGTGAACTGGTGCAGGGCAAAGCTGCGTTGTGTGGGAGCGTCAGTTTATGGCACTGTCGGTAGGAATTCGAGACTCAGACGACATCCCTTAACCTGTCCTTCCCAATTCTGCATCGGCGACGAATTAAATGCGGCAGGAATCGCTCAGATCAGGACTCTTCCAACGTTTCTCATTAGTCCTCCAGACATTAGACTTCGCCCGCGATCTGAATTCCGACAGCGAAGTTCGATTTTCGTTCGGACGACCTCCCTCGTCGAAGCCTGAATTTCCTCCTGAAACACGATTGCAAACTCCCATCACGTACTCACATCCTCCGGAGCAGCCTGACATGCCTGTTTACCTTGGCATTGATATTGGAACCAGTGGCACCAAGACTCTTGCGATCAACGAAAAAGGCCAGATTTTGGCCTCCTCAACGGAAGAGTATCCGTTAAGCAGCCCGAAACCGGGCTGGTCCGAACAGGCACCTCAGGACTGGTGGACCGCGTCAGTCAAATCCGTCAAGAAAGTCATGAAGGCGGCAAAACTGAAGCCCGCTGATGTCGGCGGTATCGGGCTCAGCGGCCAAATGCACGGCAGTGTATTTTTGGACAAATTGGGCAACGTGATTCGCCCAGCCTTGCTCTGGAACGATCAGCGAACAGCCGCCGAGTGCGCCGAAATTGAAGCACTGGCCGGTGGCCGCGGAAAACTCATTCAGATGGTGGCAAATCCCGCGCTGACGGGTTTCACTGCGCCCAAGATTCTCTGGCTGAGAAACAAGGAAAAGAAAAACTTCGACAAGACGGTTCAGGTGCTGCTTCCCAAAGACTACGTGCGCTTCCGGCTGACGGGCGAGTTTGCCACGGAAGTCAGTGACGCATCCGGCACCTTGCTTTTGGATGTTGTCAACCGCCAGTGGTCGCACGAGCTGCTTCGAAAACTGGATCTTGATGCGAAACTGCTTCCAAAGGTTTACGAGTCTGAAGATGTGACCGGCGTATTGTCAGACTCCGCGGCTCGCGAGATGGGACTTAAGCCAGGAACTCCTGTTGTGGGCGGTGGCGGTGATCAGGCCGCAAGTGCCATTGGAAACGGGATCGTCGGTTCAGGCGTGATCTCGGCAACGATGGGAACAAGCGGCGTTGTCTTTGCCCACAGTGATGACGTTCAGGTCGATCCGCTGGGGCGAGTCCACACGTTCTGTCACGCGGTTCGCGGTAAGTGGCATGTGATGGGCTGCGTTCTTTCAGCCGGCGGAAGTCTGCAGTGGTTTCGCAACCAGCTGTGCCAGGCCGAAGTCGCGGCGGCAAAGAAACAGAAGATCGATCCTTACGAACTGATTACCGAGCAGGCCGCACAGTCGCCGGCCGGTAGCGAAGGCTTGTTCTTCCTTCCGTATCTGACGGGCGAGCGAACTCCGCATGCCGATCCGAATGCACGAGCCTCCTGGATTGGGCTTAGTCTTCGCCATGGAAAAAGTCACATGGCTCGATCGGTCATGGAAGGGGCGACCTACGCGATGCGCGACACTCTGGAAATCATTAAATCGATGGGCATCCCGGTCAAGGAAATCCGCTTGTCTGGCGGTGGTGCTCGCAGCGCGTTCTGGAAACAACTGCAGGCCGACATTTATGGCCAGCCGGTTGTGACAATCAATGCTTCCGAAGGTCCGGCCTATGGAGTGGCTTTGCTGGCTGCTGCCGGAACCGGCGCTTACAAGGGAATTGTGGAAGCCTGCAAAGCCACAATTTCCGTGGTCAGCAAGACGCCCAATAAGAACGCAGCAACGAAAGTTTACAACGCGGCGTATCCCGTTTATCAACAGCTGTATCGATCACTGAAGAATGATTTCACTTCGATCCAGAAACTGATTGAATAGCAGCCCTGAGTGCCAGACGCAGCTGTTCGTATTCTTCGATGCCGAGTTTGTCATCCTGATTTGTATCCACTTTGCTGAACAGATTCTCCAGAATTTCTGGATTGTCTTTCAGACGTGGAACACGACTGATGGCTCGCCCTGCCTCTTCGCGACTTAATTGGCTGTCTCCGTCACTGTCAAGCAACGTGAACAACGCGTTCGCCCGGTTCCCGACTCGCATGAGTTCGCGTTTTCCCTGTTCGCCCACCGGCACAAAAGTTTCGATGTAGCCGATCATCATCTCTTCGTAGGTCTGCTGGCCCCAGTGAACAGTCTTTTCAGGATCAGGATTAGCCGGATTGTTTTCGCTGTTGTCGAACACTGCCGTGACTTTCACTTTGCTGCCCGCAGGAATCACTTTGGGTTCGAGATAGTCGTAACGCAGCTGCCAATTAAAATCGTATCGCGGAATATCGAGCAGTGTTTCTGTTCTTCCATCCGGAGTAATCAGTTCAAAGTTAAACGCTTTACCGCGGACGTGCATATGAGCCATGTAGGCCAGCACATACGTATCGTTCGAAACCGGACGCGTGATCGATTCCACATGATCGCTGGCATGAGGTGGAATGTTCAGATCAGCATCGGCCAGCGGAATGGTGTTGATCACATACTTCGGTTCATTCTTCGCAAACAAAAGACCCATTCTCAGCTGATCATGAGTCGCAGTGCCGCTCGGCGTGTAATGAATCTGAAAGCTGACGGTGGCACCGGCCGGCAGTTTCTTCGCAAATCCGGCGGGATAAACCTGTCCCGCATTCCCCGGAACGTAGGCCGCCCAGTACCCGCCGATCCCTTCTTCCCGATCGCGGGCTCGCCCACTGCCTTTTTCATGAACATTGACGATCACATGATGCACGACACTGCGATCGGAAGGAACAATCTCATACGCCTGAATCCACTTGTCTTCCGTCAGTGTCGTTTCGGTCGTAACAAACTGATAGGGCATCGTCCCTGCCGCCTTGATGGCGATGGGCTGCGGAATCTGAACAATCAGATCGGGCATGCCGATTGTCCATTCCTCTGCAAATACGCGAGGCAATGGCGCATCGGCAACATCGCCTTCCACACGATCACTGCTGAGCCATTGCAGCAGGTCAATTCGATCAGCGTCTGTGAGTGACCGGTCATTCGCCCAGACGCTGGCATGCTGTCCGTCCGGTTTTGCTGCAAACCATGGAGGCATTGTCTTCTGGTCAACCACCTGACGAATCATGGGCGCATGTCCCACCACGTCCGCAAACGTGTCCAGCGCGAACGGCCCAACTCCGCCACTGCGATGACACTCAATACAGTTTTGCTGCACGATCCGCGAAATTCGATTGTGGTACGTGATGGCGATTTCAGCGGCCACTGCTTCATGCTCCAGCGTGCAGCCGGGAGCAACGGTGGCGGCGATCGCAGGCGACGTTCCCGCCAGCAGGGACTGCAGAGCGTTGGCCAGAAAGTGAATCCGCGGCTGATCAAGGGCGTAGCCAATTCCGTACTGATCATCAATCGCCCCGTGGTAAACAACAGTACGAGCCTGATCCAGCACAAAGACATCCGTTGTTGTCAATGCACCCAAATGGCCGGCCAACGTTTCATCGGCATCATGTACATAGACAGCCTTTGGTCCAAGCACCGCAGCCGCAGCCTGCATGTCCTTCATCAGGTCGGTGGGGACACAGTTCACGGCGATGAATTGAACTCCCTTGTCTGACCATGCCTGCACAAGTTCAGCCAACGTAGGCAAATACTTTCGACTCAGCGGACAGCTGGTACTGGTCATCGCAACGACAGTCAGACGTTTGTCGGAGTCCTGCTTCAGCGAAATTTCAGTACCGGCAATGTCACTGAAACCGAGATTGTCCACATGACGGCCGATACCATGTTCCGCAGCCCGTAGAATCTTTGCTTTCTGCCGGGTATCTGTGGACGACGCTGCGCCTGCGAATGAAACCGGATCTGGTTTTGGCGTGAGTGGAGGTCGTCCCTCAATCTGCTCGCGTGTTAAAACACCGCTGGCGAACGCCTGCTTCGCTTCTTCCAAAGTGACGAAGTTGTCCTTGTTGGCGTCGAGACGTGCAAAAATTGATCGTTCGGTCAGCTCCGCGGGGCTGAGCTTTTCATCGCCATCCTTGTCCAACTGATCAAAACGTGCACTCAGGACTTTTTCATCCTGAGCCACTACAAACCGCAGCCCAAACGCGGCCCCCAGAAAAATGGCGACGATTATGATCCGCTTCAGTGTTGCCCGAAAATGCATAGCCGGTGTTCCGTGTTGTAATGCTGATGAAGACCCTGCGAAGCACGAACACGCAATCGTTCGACGGGAGGCACGGATTCCTGGAAAATTCAGGCCTATGAACAGAAAAATCCGGGGCGACGCACAGCAAACAGCCCCGGACTTCGGATTTTGATCAATTGAACACCAGTCAGACTACTTGCCGACTGATCAGGTTTTGCCTGAGTCAAAACTTTTTTCCAGGTAATAGTGCCAGTATCGGCATTCGTGGCAATGACTGCCTGACCGCCGTCAACATCTCCCAGCTGTAAAGAATGCCGCTGACGATGGAGACACTCGCATAACCTTCCTCGAAACCTTCGACAGTCCAAAGATGCTTCGGAGGATTACTGGCCCAGTCCTTCGACGACAGCTGTTCGTCAGACTGAGCATTTCGCGCGGGGCCTCGCCATTGAGGCCAGTCGGCAGCGCGCACACTGGAATGCAGCCCTTCGTTGGTGGCTATCGGCGATTCGCTGGGCAGCAGCGGCGTGTATCACTTGCGGTAAAGCCGCAGGTTTCCGTTCAGGACGTAAAAAAACCGCAGGCCGAGGGACCTGCGGTTATGAAAGTTAATTTTTTGTTCAGCACAGTCCCTGATTGATTGTGCGAAACTTGCTGTCAGTGGCAGTGACGGTGTCCGCGATAGCCACCGTAGCCGCCATAACCGCCGCCGTAAACAGGGCCCGAGTAAATGCCGACACCATAAACAGGTGCCGAATAGACTTGAACGGGACGGTACACCGGAAAGCCGCCGTATCCGCCACCATATCCATATCCATATCCATAGCCGTGACCGTGACCATATCCGCCGCCATAAGGTCGGCCGTAACCACCGCCGTAACCATTGAAGCCGTTGCCATAGCTGACGGAAATGCCAAAGTTGGAGCCACCATGTCGGTGGTCAGCTTTTGCCTGCGAAGCGCCGATGGCCATCACACTTCCCAGAAGCACCGCAATCATCATGAATCGTCTCATCGAAACTGTCTCCTCGTACTGAGTAGAGTTGGGAAAAACCGCCCGGCTGACTTTGGCGTCTCCGTGTGACTGGACGCTGAAATGATCCGACACCAGACATTGCTCCGTGGCTGGCATGCACCTTTCAACGCCTCAGACAGACCGGGCCGGCAGCAACCTTTATAAAAATCGGCTCCGTCCGGGATTGCTTACGTCTTGAGGAAAATGCGAAGGAAATGCCAATCGTGCCAAAAAACCAGAAGCCTAAACGCAAACACATACCCAGAAAGGCGTTACGAGTTTTTCTTCCCCGGCCCTGCTGATTGATCGATTCTGCAGCAGCCATCAGATTGAATACAAGTCATGTCAGTATGAGGACGTTTCAACCAAGTCCGCTCTGTTTCCCAGCATCACCAGGCGAACTCAAACCGCGCGCTTCTTTTAAATCGCGCGAGTCGTATAGAATCAGCCTTCCTTGTAAGTCCGAACCTGCGAATCAGATTTCCCCTTCATTCCTACCACTGGAGGTCACCGTGATGGACGACAGTCCTGAAAACTATCCTCTCGTCGAACGTTTTCACAAAGCGGAATATCTGGCCCGAGAATTGAGCGAGCATTTGCGTCAGGCATTTCTGCCACGCTTGTCGGCGCTGCGTCAGGCCAGCAAGGTTTCAGATCCGGCGGAAGTGACCGATCAAACAATGCTGGACAACATGACCGCGATGTTCGCTGCAGAAGACTTTGCGACAGACATATTTGAGAAGCTGATCAAATATCTGCACAGCATCGAACAGGAGACTCGGCAAATCATGGGCGTGCAGGAATAAAACGTGCTGGCTGCCACGTAAGTACTCAAGCGGCCACAGTTCGCAACCAAGTGCTGTTCGCAACCAAGTGC
>JBDNHX010000459.1:0-3108 GCA_041688565.1 Planctomycetaceae bacterium | reverse complement strand
CGCACGGAAACAGACGGCTGTTGATTGAATTGAATTGTTTAACCCGTGGCCGACAGGCCAGGTCGATTGAAAAACCTGGCCTGTCGGCCACGGGTTAAACGAAGATGATTTCTGTCAGAATTAAATCAACACGCCGGTGAGCCACCAGGGTACGCCACCGGCGGAGGATATTTCGCCCCTCCGGGCCTGAATCTCGTAACTTCAAAACTACGCTTCGAGCTGAGGGGTCCATCTGACCATAAAATCACGAAATCAACAACTCGCACGGCATGGCGGAATCCACCATGTTCGAATGGTTTCCGCTTCGATTTCGAAAGTTCTGCCGTTGGAAGACAATCTCATCGTCTGTCCGGTCACTGGACGCTGGTGATCTGTCGAAAAGTTTTATGGGCAACATTGATCTCGCCCCGTGCCAGCTCGCCTGGCACGAGCGGAAGATTTGCAATTAGCCAGCGTACACGAACACGAGGCCGCCCGGGTTGGCTTGCCCAACCGGAACGGAAAGTTTTGCACGATGAAACATGAGCAACGCTGCGAAGGATACTGAATGAAACTGTTCGACAAGCAAGATGCCAGAGCGTGGCACGCTGAGCCAGCGGATGTCGTGCTCGCAGCGCTGACTACCTCCGAACGTGGATTGTCGGCGGATGAGGTCACGCGCCGACAACAGGCGTACGGTCCTAATGTGCTTCCCGAGAAAGGACCGTCACCGCTGTGGCGGATTGTGTTGCGGCAGTTCGCCAGCCCGCTGATTTACATTCTCGTCGCCGCAGCGGTGGTCTCGGCGTTGATTGGCGACCTCAAAGATGCCGCCTTTATCGCCGCCGTTTTGGCGTTGAATGCGGTCATCGGTGCCTATCAGGAATGGCAGGCCGAACAAAGCAGCCACGCATTGAAGAAACTGCTGCGAATGCACGCCCAGGTAGAACGTGACGGAGAAGTGCGAGAGGTCAAAGCGGAAGAACTCGTTCCCGGCGATCTACTCTGGCTGGAATCGGGAAATCGCGTGCCCGCCGATGTTCGGCTGATTTCCACGCAGGGGCTGGAAGTGGACGAGTCTTTGCTGACCGGAGAATCGCTGGCAGTGAACAAGGACTCCGCATGGCTTGGTGCGGAAGGGGCTACGCTGGCGGATCGGCAGAATATGACATTCGCCGGCTCCCTCGTGGCTCGAGGTCGGGCAAAGGGAATTGTGATTGCCACTGGGACGGCAACCAGCGTCGGTCAACTGGCGTTGGATGTCATGGGCAGCGGTGGTGGAAAGCCGCCCCTGCTGCAACGTATGGAGCGCTTCACAAACTATGTGGCTGTTGGCACACTGGCGGCCGCCGCCATCATCGGCACACTGGGATTTGTGCTCGGGGGTTACACGCTGGTCGAGACGTTTTTCCTGGTGGTTGCGCTGGCAGTGGCCGCTATTCCTGAAGGATTACCGGTCGCGATCACTGTCGCACTCGCCGTGGCGACGACACGAATGGCAAAACGAAACGTCATTGTCAGGAACCTCACTGCAGTCGAAGGCCTGGGAAGTTGTACGCTGATTGCTACGGACAAAACCGGCACACTGACCTGCAATGAACTGACGGTGCGGGAAGTGTGCCTGGCCAGCGGCGATGTATTTCCGGTGACAGGCCAGGGGTTTTCACCGCAGGGTGACGTGCTTAGAGCCGGACAACGCGTGGAACTGATTGATCAGCCGCAATTAGCCATGATGACTCGGGCGGTTGTGCTGTGTAATGAGGCGGATCTGCATCATCGCAACGGCGATTGGGTGTGGCTGGGAGATGCCGTCGATGTTGCTGCATTGAGTCTGGGGGTGAAGCTGGGGATGCAGCGGGAGCGGGCGCTGGAAGCGTCTCCGCTGGTGGGCAGTATTCCCTTTGAATCAGAGCATCAGTTCGCGGCATCGTTCCATCTGGACGGCGCGCGGACAGATGTGTTTGTGAAAGGTGCGCCGGAACGTATTCTGGATATGTGCGGCGATCAGCTTTCTGCTGACGATCGCACACGATTGAATCAGTTAGCACTGGGAATGGCAGCGCGAGGCCTTCGCGTCCTGGCTGTGGGCCAAGGCCAACTGTCCTCGCCACTTCAACGGGAAGATGTCCCGCCGCAGCCTGCAAATCTGACACACCTCGGTTTTCTGGGAATGATCGACCCCTTGCGTGCAGGCGCAAGAGAGGCTGTCGCCGATTGTCATCGAGCGGGTGTTCTGGTCTCCATGGTGACTGGCGACCATCGCATCACGGCGCTGGCCATTGCACGTGATCTTGGTCTCGCAGATCGGGATGAACAGGTTGTCACAGCAGCCGACATCGAAGGCAAGTCGGCGGAACAACTGGGCGAGATGGTGCAGAGAGTTCGAGTGTTCGCACGCGTCACGCCGCGTCAAAAGCTGCAAATTGTCGAGGCCGCCCGAAAAGTCGGACACTTTGTGGCAGTCACCGGCGACGGTGTCAACGATGCCCCCGCATTGCGAGCGGCCAATATCGGCGTGGCGATGGGAAAAGCGGGAACCGACGTCGCTCGTGAAGCGGCCGACCTTGTCATCAGCGATGACAATTTCAGTTCTATCGTGGGCGGGATCGAAGAAGGCCGCATTGCTTATGACAACATTCGCAAGGTAATCTACCTGCTGGTGTCGATGGGTGCGGCGGAGCTCCTGATGGTGCTGCTCGCTGTGATTACGAAATTGCCGGTGCCACTGCTTCCGGTTCAGTTGTTGTGGCTGAACCTCGTTACCAATGGAATCCAGGGAGTGGCTCTGGCCTTTGAGCCTGGCGAAGGAGACAGTCTGCGACGCAAACCACGTCGGCCCGGTGAGCCAGTCTTCGATCGATTGATGGCAGAGCGGATGCTGGTGGCGGTGCTGGTGGTCGGTGGAGGTGGATTTCTGGTGTATGACATCGCCATGCGGCTGGGCTGGGCCGTGGAGGATGCTCGCAATCTGCTGCTGTTGACCATGGTGTTGTTTGAGAACTTCCATATCGGCAACTGCCGTTCAGAGACAAAGTCTGCGTTTGCATTGTCGCCATTTCGCAGCCCTGTGTTGCTCTTCGGAACGCTGGGCGCATTTCTAATTCATGTGACGGCCATGTATGTGCCATT
>JBDNHX010000458.1:0-4100 GCA_041688565.1 Planctomycetaceae bacterium | reverse complement strand
GAGAAATGGATCAGCAATGTGCGGGATAGCGGGAATATGGAATCGGGAACGCAGGCCCGTCGACTCCGGGCAATTGCGAGCCTTGACCGATCAAATGATCCATCGGGGTCCCGACGCCTCGGGATATTTTGAAGATGGCGACCTGGGACTTGGCCATCGAAGGCTGTCCATTATCGATGTCGCCCACAGCCATCAGCCAATGCACAATGAGGCTGGTTATTCGATCGTATACAACGGCGAGCTGTATAACTTCCGAGAGCTGCGGGGTCAGCTGGAAGACAAGGGATTTCGGTTTCAGACATCGGGTGATACCGAAGTGATTCTGGCGGCCTATGCCGCCTGGGGGACCGAGTGTCTGCTGCAACTTCGGGGAATGTTTGCGTTTGCGATCTGGGATCGAAACAGGAGAGAACTGTTTCTGGCCCGCGACCGCTTTGGGATTAAGCCGCTCTGTTTGTGCCGGTATGACCAGGGACTTGCCTTTGCCTCTGAGATTGAAGCCTTTTCTGCCCTGGGTGCCGGGTATCGTCGAGAGGTGTTGCCGGAATCGCTCGACCTGTATCTGTACTATGGCTACATCCCGGCTCCCGCGTCGATCTTTCGCAATGTGTTCAAGCTGCCCCCGGGTCACTATTGTCTGCTAAAAAGTCCGGACGATCCGCTTCGCTTTGTGCGTTACTGGGAATGCCGTTTTCAGGCAGATCCGGCACTGGACCAGGAACAATGGAAAGAAGGACTTGCGGAAAAGCTGTCGGATGCTGTTCGCTGTCATCTGATTGCCGATGTGCCGGTCGGCGCATTTTTGTCGGGCGGGATCGACTCCAGTGTGGTGGTCGCCTCCATGTCTCGCCAATCCTCCAGCACCGTGAATGCCTACACCATTGGTTTTGGCGATGCGGCCTATGACGAACGAGCCATCACGCGGCAGTCATCATCCATGTTGCCGATTCAGTACCACGAACAGCAACTGGATCTGGATGTCCTGGGGACTCTGGATTTGCTTGTGCAACGCTACGGGGAGCCCTTTGCCGACAGCTCTGCTGTTTGTACGTATCGCGTTGCAGAAACGGCAGCCCGCGATGTGAAAGTGATGCTGTCCGGGGACGGCGGTGATGAAATCTTCGGTGGCTATTCTCATTACGGTTGGATGCTGGCCGAATTTCAGCGCACGTTTCAGCCTGCGATGAGGCTGCGGCTGGCTGCCACCGACGTGCTGCGTGGGCTGGGAATGCTGGGGCCAAGAATGACCCCTATGGATGCGTGGACAGGACGCAACGCCATTTTCACTGCCGACGCTCGAAAGAAAATGTGGCTGTCCGACCATCAGTCCGTGGTCACCGCAACGCACGAGTATCTGAGCAAGCGATTTCAAAGCCTTAGTCGAACCACGGAGACGTCGCTGCTGGATACGGTTCAGACACTCGATGTTACCGACTATCTGCCGTACAACAATCTGAACAAGGTCGACATCGCCAGTATGTGCCACGGGCTGGAGGTTCGGGTGCCGTTGCTGGATCATGAGCTGGCTGAGTTTGCCTTCAGGATTCCTGCGAAGCAGCGGGTGAGGCCTTGGGAATCGGGACGATCGCCTGAAGCGGCAATGCATGGTTATGTCAATAAGGTTCCCTTGCGGTGGGCGGCCGAGCAGACTTTTGGGCGGGGATTTTTTGATCGTAAAAAAATGGGTTTTGCGATGCCTATTGGCAGTTGGCTGGCCAGCGATCAGTTCTTTCCTGAGCTGCGAGACAACCTCGCAGGGACGGACAGTCGGCTGTTGAAGTATTTTGATCGCGGTTCCCTGGAGCTGATCCTGCTTTCTCACAAGCATCAGAAAAATCAAGGGCAGCAGCTATGGTCGCTGTTGTTCCTCAATAAATGGTTGAAACACGTAAATCTGTGATCACTTTGTTTCCGACGGTCTGTCGAACACTCGACCGACAAAGAACTGTTCTGATCCGTAAACTCCGGGTGATCCGTGGTCAAAAACCAAGAGCATTTCAAACCACGGATTTCACGGATATCTCGGATGAATCGCGAGCCTCAGGTGCAGTGGCTCCGACGGACATAAATAGACATCAACATTTTCTTTCGCGTTGTTTTCAGCAAACCGTGGCATCGAATATGTCATTGGCCAGCGAAGTGTGGCTTTTTTAATGATGGACTCAATCAAACAATTTGTCCGTTCGCTCGCCTGCCTTCGACATCGAGAATGTCTGGAAGGACTGCAGGAACTGGTTGCCGAAATTCGCCTGCGGCAGCAGGTGATGGAGAATCATCCTGGCGTTGTGATCGAAAGGGAGACCATTATCCTGGGATACGATCGAGTTCGGTTCTCGGCAACGAAAGTGCGAATCTCACGAGGGACCGTCCTGAGTTTCGGAGATTCAGTGACAGGGTATGGCGACATCGCCGTAGGAGAGAACACCTGGATCGGTCAGTTTAATAATCTGCGAGCCTCCGGGGAGGCTCCCATCAGGATCGGTCGGGATTGTTTGATTGCCCAGTATTGCACTCTTGTGGCCGCCAATCATCAGATGCGTGCCGGGCAGACAATTCGGACGCAGCCGCAGGCGACCGACCGGCGAGGAGTGACTCTGGGCGACGACGTTTGGCTGGGGGCGGGTGTCACAATTCTGCCTGGGGTATCGATTGGAAATGGAGCTGTGATCGGAGCAGGAAGCGTTGTGACCAAAAATGTACCCGCCAATGAAATCTGGTGCGGCGTGCCAGCCCGCACACAGGGAGAGAGAACCGGTTGAATCAGTTTCTGAAGACAGCTGAAAGAGTTTGGCAGCATCCGGCCAATGCGAACGGTCGCGTTGCAGGATTGCTGCGATTCGCTCGGTGGCAGATTTATAAGCATCTGCTCCGTCGGGATTTGCCGTTTCGATATCACGGAATGAGTCTTCCAGGCTATCGCGACAGTCATTCGATGAGTGCCGCGTATTACTTCAATGGCCTCTCCGATTGGTGGGAGATGTGCTTTTTGTATGACTATCTTCGGCCCGGTGATCGATTCCTTGACATCGGTGCCAATGTCGGAATCTATTCCATTCTGGCCGCAGATCTTGTTGGGGCCGAAGGTCATGTAGACGCGTTTGAGCCGGCTCTTATTCCTTCCAGGCGATTACAGGAAGCAATTCAGCTTAATGGCCTGACGGGCAGAGTCACAATTCATCGACTTGCCGTAACCGACAAGACAGGCCATGTGGAATTTGGATTCTCGGCAGATGATTGTCAGTCCCATGTACGCCGTATTGGCGAAGAGACGGGCACCTCGCAGAGCGTGCCCGCTGTTCGGCTCGATGAATACTGTGGTGAAAATCACTACGCGATGGCAAAGCTGGACATTGAGGGTCACGAGCCTTTGGCATTGTTAGGTGCCACAGAGATGCTCCGGCAGGGAAACCCGCCAGTCATGCAAATAGAGATGGCCGGATATTCGAAGCTGTTCGGTGTTTCGACAGCCGAGTTTGTGCAGCGCCTGAGCGACACCGGATATGACTGCACCTGTTACGACCCAGTCAAACGAGAGTTAACGAACGCCGCCAAGCCCTGGGAAATGGGACTGGACAATGTGCTTGCTGTTCATCGCACGGCTCGATCGATGGTTGAGGATCGTCTGAAATTAAAGCGGGATAAATTGGGCTGACGCGGGTTCTCAGAGTCGAATTTCGCTGAGATGCTGCAATTCTTAAAGTAGCCGTCACTCTCTGAGTGACGAGAGCCTTGTTCCCGACGTGATGTTTTTTTGACGTCTGGATTTCGCTTCTCAGGTGCGATGCCAACGAGCTTTCATCACTCAGAGAGTGATGTCTACTTTGGTGCCGTCAAAAATCTCAGCCGCTGCACGAACAACCACTGTCTTCGGAATATTGCCTGCCTCTCCTGCTGAAGCAGAAATTTTTAGACCTTCATGAATAAGAAGACTTTGGCTTTATCATCGCTCAAAGAAAAGCTGGGCTGCTGGCTGCATGAGCGATGGAGGACTGAGCTGGCAATATGGCCAATCAGGTCGTTTGACTGGCTGGACCTTTGCAATCGCGGCGAAGCGATTTCACGTGACAGGATCTCAGGAGGACGCATTTGCGAGTGGCGCG
>JBDNHX010000064.1:0-4723 GCA_041688565.1 Planctomycetaceae bacterium | reverse complement strand
CTTGTGGATTTCGGAGATGGCGACAGCACCTGCGACTGGCTTGATCTGGCCGACGCGAAGCTTGTGATTGCAAAGGACGCGAAATAATGCCGTATATCGAACTGCGTTTTCGGGCGGCAGGGCGAGTCCTGATGCTTACTCTAATCAGCATGCTCGCTTCCATGGATTGCCTGTCTGCTCAGCAGTCCGTCGCGGAACGTGAAGTCGCTCGTGTCGAAACCATTCGTCGGATTTCACCGAGTGTTGTCTGCGTGATGGCTGCCAACGGTGAAGGCGGTGGATCGGGTGTCCTGATTTCAGCCGACGGATATGCGATCAGCAATTATCACGTCACGTCTGGCTCGGGGTCTTTCATGAAATGCGGGCTTAGCAATGGAAAGCTATACGACGGTGTGATTGTCGGCATTGATCCCACCGGAGACGTGGCTCTGATTCAACTGCAGGGCCGAACGGATTTCGAGTTTGCTCGGCCTGGTGACAGCGATCAGGTGCGTGTTGGCGATGAAGTAATGGCCTTGGGAAATCCGTTCCTGCTGGCGTCGGATTTTACTCCGACGGTGACCTATGGCATCGTCAGCGGAGTTCGACGCTATCAGTATCCGGCCAACACATTTCTCGAATACACGGACTGCATTCAAATTGATGCGTCGATCAATCCAGGCAATTCCGGCGGACCTTTGTTCGACATTCAGGGCCGCTGGATTGGCATCAACGGACGTGCTTCGTTTGAAAAACGCGGACGTGTGAATTCGGGCGCGGCCTATGCAATCAGTGTCAATCAGGTACAGCTGTTTATTGAACATTTGAAATGTGGCCTGATCGTGGATCACGGAGTTCCTGAGTTTACGGTTGAAACGGTGGACGGAGAAGTCGTTGTCAGTCAGGTTGCCGAAGTGTCCGAAGCCTGGCGGCGTGGCTTGCGACCGAGGGCGCAAATCGTGTCGTTCGCCGGACGTGTGGTCACATCGGCGAACGATTTTCAAAACGTGCTCGGGATATTTCCCGAGGGAACTCGTTTGCCGCTGAGCTGGCGTGACAAGGATGGTCAGCACAATGCGACGATTCGACTTCGCCCGCTGCACGCGTTTCAGAAAGCGCCGGAACTGCCGGACGAACGACAGCAGGAACCAGACGGTCATCCGGAAACTCCGGAAGAATCGCAGCCAGGCAAAGAGGCACCCGATAAATTGCCCGAATCGCTGACCAGGCTGTTTGTCGAACGGGACGGCTTTTGCAATTACTACTTCAACGAAGTGCAGCAGCAGCGACTGCTGAATCCGCTGCGCGAACGTGTTGGTTCGCTGGGAAAAGCCGGTTCAGGATGGAAGATCGGTCTGGCAGCATCGGGCGCTGCGCCCGTTCTGTCCGGTGAGCTGACTCTTGGGTCTGCCGCTGCCGGCTTAAAGCTGAACAATGTGCCGTTTCTTCAGAACGCTGATGATCCACTTCCGTCCGAGGAACCGCCGCAGTTACCCGGGTTTCTGACAGCCATGCTGCAGCTGCGCAGGCTGTTGAGCGGAGACAAAGCCGCGTTCAATGAACAGGTGGCAATGGGCCGAACATGGCACCTTCCGCTGGCGAAGAATGTGGATGTGCTGTTAACTCGCGAGGGTGCTCGCACCTGCCGCTGGTATTTTGCCGATGGAGCTCCGCTGCCTGTGGGTGTTGATGTCGAATACGGTCAGGGTATTGATGAAGCTCGGCTGCTGTTTCAGGACTGGGCTGATCGAGGCGGAGCGGTCTTTCCTGGTCGTGTTGGAATGGTCTCGGGCGAAAAAGAAGTACTGACATGGCTGACTGTCGGCGATATCAGCGTGAAGTGAAGTTTGAAGTTTTCGGCCTTCCTTTGTGTGAGTATTGACCGGCCGAAATTCTGACGTGAACCGAACAAATGAAGGCGTCGTTGATGAACATGTTCGTGCAGATTTTGATTCTGCTGCTGTCTGCGTGCCAGGCGATGGCTGTGAACGCATCCGCCGATGCGCCGTCGCTGTCGCAGGTTGTCGACATGCGGCAGCCTGTGATCGTCAAGCTTTTCGGGGCCGGGGCTGGAAGCCTGGACTCTTATGGAACAGGTGTGCTTGTTTCCAAAGAGGGCCATGTGCTGACTGTCTGGAATCATCTGGTGAGTACCGGGTTTCTGACGGCGGTTACGGCTGATGGAAGGCGTTTTCAGGTCGAGACCGTCGGGACAAGCAGGGATCAGGATGTCGCACTGCTGAAGCTTAAGGCTGACGGCAGCGAGACATTTCCTTTCATTGATCTGACTCAGGCGAAGGATCCTGAGGTTGGTTCGACCATTTATGCCTTCAGCAACATGTTCCGAGTCGCCGCGGGGAATGAGCCGGTTTCTGTGGTTCACGGCGTCATTGCCGCTCGTGTACCGCTCGAAGCAAAGCAAGGACGCTGGACGTTCCCTGTAAAGTCGCCAGTGTGGCTGATCGATGCCATCACCAATAACTCGGGTGCCGCAGGTGGGCTGCTCACCGATGCGAACGGAGCGCCGGTCGGGTTAATTGGTCGCGAAATTCGCCACGCCGCCAGTCGAACGTGGGTAAATTATGCAGTGCCTCTGACCACATTAGCGTCGGTTGTGGAAGCCCTGCAGACCGGGCAAAAAGTGGACTCTAAACGCAAAGACCCGGCCGCGGATGTCGCGATGGTTTCCGATCAGGAGCTCACTGCGAAGTTTGGAATCACCATGCTTCCCAATGTCGTCGAGCGAACACCTGCGTATGTGGATAACATTGTTGCTGGCTCACTGGCTCAAACTTCAGGCCTGCAGCGAAGCGACCTGATTGTGTTGGTGAATGATGCAGTCATCACCAGCGTCTCCGATTTTCAGCAGCAGCTTGCGACGTACCGCAGCGGCCAGCGAGTTTCGCTGACGGTGAATCGTGAACAGGAACTGAAGCTGATTGAGCTGCGAATCCCGTAGCTCGCAGCCTGTGCCGGAAACCTCAAGATGCAGAATGCCAGCACCGACCGACAAGATCCCTCTGTGTCGATTGCGTTTCATTCGGCTGCATGTGTAGTCCTGATTTTTACCAGAGCCTGCCGTTCTGAACTCTGTGAAAAATTGGCGATATCACGTAATCACACGCGTCGAGGCTTTCTGGCCGATGTTGGACGAGGCACGCTGTTGGCCACGCTGGGCCCCGCGATGCTCACCGACCTGGGACTGGCTCCTAAAGCATTTGCGGACGAACTGGAATCTCCGCTGCGGTTCGGAGAACTCGAGCCTCTGGTTTGTGCCCGGCAGGAAACGCCTGTTGAGCAGCTTCAACTTTATTGGCAAAGAAACTTCAGGCGGGTTTGCCCCTGAAAACGCTTGTCGCCGCCGCAGCGTTGGCGAATGCAAGAACGTTTGGTGGTGAAGACTACATTGGCTTCCACACATTCATGGCTCTCGGGCCTGCTCTGAAGATGTCGGCGCTAATGCCGAAAGGCTCCGAAGCATTACCGGTTTTTAAAGTGCTTTACCGCAACAGCAATCGTATTCAGGAATTTGGCGGACGTGAATCCGAGGTACTGCATGGGCTGTCTGCTTCATCGCCGGTTAATGAAGCCAACGTGACGGCTCTTCATGATGCGATCAAAGCAAAGGATGCCAATCATGCCGAACAGATCCTGTCCGCGTTTGTGTCGTCCGATCCTCGCAGTGCTCTGGACGCCCTGATTCCGGCCGTGCAGGACAATCCCGAAGTCCATCGAACTGTCCTGCCATACCGCGCTTGGGACATGCAGGAAATCGTCGGAACACAACATGCACTGACGTTGCTGCGACAATCTTTAAGGTACTGCGTTCGTGCAGAACCCTCTCGTCGCGCGGAATGGGATGAACACGGTAAGATGCTGGTCACTCTGCTGGATGAACGTCATCTGAATGGGAAAGAACCAGGCACAAAGAAGGCTGAAGATGCATTCTTGCAGCACCTGAGTCAGACGTTCTCGGCGGGCACTCCCAGTGACGCGGCAAAGGCTGCGGCAACTGCTCTGGCAGAAGGTTACGAACCCGCGGCGATCGGCGAAGCCATCTCACTTGCGGCCAGTTCGCTGGTTCTGCGAGACGGTTGCCGCCTGCCGCAATGGGAAGATCGATTCAAACCGGCCGGAACGGTGCATGGTAATTCCGTCGGTGTTCATGCCAGCGATGCGGCCAACGCCTGGCGTAATCTGGCCCGTGTGAGCAGCGGACGCAACGTATTCGCGTGACTTATCATCGGAGCCTGGCAGGTTGCCAGAGACCGATCGTATCCCGGAAACCTGCTGGCAGATCCATTGCCGGCAAAACATCATCTGGATCGCCTGTCCGTGGCAGATGCAGATGGCTTGCTGCAGAAACTGGATGAAGCGATTCAGGATAATCTTCAGGGACATGCAACGGCGGTGGCTCAGCGGTGTGGACAACTGGCCCTTCCTGCGGACCGACTTTTCGGAACGCTTTTGCGATACGCCGTCAGTGAAGATGGCGCTCTTCATGCGGAAAAATACTTCCACACTGTGGGGGACGACTTCCATGCAACTCGTCCATCAGCCCGCTGGCAGCATCTCGTCTCTCTGGCGCGAGTCACCGCCAGTGAGTTCGGAAAGCCAGCCGCCGGACAGGAAGAACCGCGGGCCCTGCTCGGATTGTCGTGAAAGCGTTGTCCGTCACCTTGAGCCCTTAATTCAAATCGTTTCCAACAACTGACATCCCGGGCGACAACTCCTGAATGGACCT
>JBDNHX010000063.1:0-16337 GCA_041688565.1 Planctomycetaceae bacterium | reverse complement strand
CAATTTGTAGAAGTCTTCGCGGTCGATAACCGAGTCTACGGCATCGACAAGGGTGGCGACGCCCAGGCGAAAAATATTACTCTGCTTGTAGCGCCTGAACAGGGGAAAGCAGTGACTCTGGCCGGTAAGGTCGGAGCACTCTCAACAATGATGAGGGCTCGCAGTGGAGAAAATGACAAGGGGCAGACAGAAATTTCAGAAGAGTTCCTGACGAGCTCATTCCTGGGGTCGAACAAAAACGGCCCGTCAGTGATGGATGTTAGAAGTGGACATTCAGGTAAGCCCACCGATGTCTTGCCGGACCCGGAAGTTTCAGAAGAAGTTCCGACGCCGCCAAGTCTCAGTGACCTGCTTGACCAGGAACTTGCCCGCACGGCTTCCAATGATCCGGGCGGTTCAGGGCCAGTGGTGGAACTTACACGACCGGCCAAAAAGAATACCTGGACGATGGAGATTTATGAGGGAGAAACGCTGAGACTGGAATCGATAACGGTTGCAGAATCGGTGCCCGGTAAAAACGGCCAGACCTCCGGTACATGGAGTGTCTGGGACATGTTTAAGTCAAACTGATCCTGTTCGACAGTGTCGGGCACCAATGCTGGTCAGGACAGCCAGCATTCATGATCGGTATGCGATCGCGCGGAGCGCGTTATGAGTTGGGGAAGCGACGTTTCGCATCAAAGCGAAACGTCGCTCTTCAGCATTTTATGGGGTGCAGGGATGCTTTCGAAACGAATGATGACGGTATCGCTGTTGACTGTCGGCTGGCTGCTTGCGCAGGTGCAGCAGGGACGGTGCCAGTCTGAAGGCACGTCACCCGTCTATAATATTCGTGAAGGTCATAACGAAATCTCTCTCTTCGAGAGATTCTCGACTTTTATTGAGCACTCCGCGAAAATCAAAAAGGTGATGGACTTTGACGAAGAGGTCCTGACCGTGCAGACGGTCGAAGGAAATCCGCAACAGTTCAGAATCTACGCCCTGAAGTCCGGCGTGACCTCCATCACAATCATTGATGAGTTCAATCAGTCCTATACCGTCGAAGTGCTCGTTCGGGGCGATGTGCGGCATTTGGAATCCTTTATCCGCCGTCTTTATCCCAACGATTCCATCGCGGTTGAAGAAGTCAGTGACAGCGCTGTCCGACTTGATGGATGGGTTTCCAAGCCGGAAAACATCAGCGAAATCCAGGCAATTGCCGAACAGTTCTATCCTGATGTGCTGAATCATATGAAGACCGGCGGTGTTCAGCAGGTCCTTCTGAAATGTACGGTGCTGGAAGTTCAGCGTTCAAAGCTGCGTCGACTAGGGATGAACTTCAGCCTGATTCGCCCCGACGGCTTCCTGATGAGCACTCCAGGCCCAATCACACCGATCACGTCATTGACGGCCTCAGGTGCGGGAACAACAGCGGCCTTCAGCGGTTTTGGCAACACCAGTATCGCCTATGGTTTCACAAGGCCCAACAGCGTGTTCCAGGGCTTCATTCAGGCGATGCTTGAAGAAGGCATGCTAAAATCCCATGCGACTCCGATGATCGTCACTCATAACGGTCGCCCGGCAAACTTCCTGAGCGGTGGTGAAACGCCAGTCCCAATTGCGGCCGGTCTGGGTGTGACGGGTGTGGAATTCAAGGAGTTCGGGATCCAGATGAATGCTGTTCCCTATATTCTTGGGAATGGCCGCGTCCGTCTGGAGGTTGAGACCATCATTCGAGACCGTGACTTTTCCAACTCTGTGACGATCGCTGGTACTACGACGACCGCGTTCAAAACCAATAGCGCGAATACTCAGGTGGAAATGAATTTTGGTGAAGCCCTCGTCATCGCCGGTCTGGTGTCGCAGCGTGAAGACAGCTCGACACAGAAGGTACCGTTCTTTGGAGAGCTGCCTTATATTGGCGCCGCCTTCAGCCGTAAAACGTATCAGGAATCCGAATCGGAACTTATTATTCTGGTGACTCCTGAATTTGTAGCGCCAATGCCGGCCAATCAGCTGCCGACGACTGGTCCGGGAACATTCACAGACACACCTGTTGACCGGGAGCTGTTCTTTCACGGGCTCCTGGAAGTTCCCAAAACGGGCGACGTTTGCGACCAGTGTCAGGGCGGTATGATTGGCGCTCCGTGCCACAATTCGAACTGTCCAAACTGTCAGTCTTCGGAAAACTGTGCTCCAGGTTCGGCAAAGCTGTCTCAGCCGGGTGATTCAGAGGCAGCTCCATCGACCGGTCGGGCCACGAAAGCTCGTCCGGCCAGCACTTCATCAGCGGCTCCAGTGCGAAAAGCGCCAATCTCGGCAAAGACGCCCGCACCAGCCCCAAAAAAAGGTAATACACGTTCCGGTGGAACAGGGCTCATTTCGCCAACCATGCGATAACGAGACTGACAGCCAGCAGAAGAGAAAAGTCGGACGGCCGATCATCTGCTGGTTCTGCGGAAAACTGAAAACTCAAGTTCCTGGATTTGTAGCAGAGACGGTCAAATGAAAAGCGTATTGCGACTTGCGACGGTTGATCCGGATGAGCGCTCGCGCAACTCGCTCAAGTCAATGCTGCTGGGGGTAGACACTGTCTGGCTGGAAGCGGAATGCTCGCGGTACGAGTTCTTTATGGACGTCGTGCAGCAAACTCAGCCGGACATTGCTCTGATCAATGTGGATTCCAATCACGCTCGTGCTGTTCAACTGATCGGCGAAGTTTCTCGTGCCGTTCCAGGCTGCGCCGTGCTGGTGGTCAGCAGTTCGCAGGAAGGCAGCCTGATTCTTCAGTCGATGCGAAACGGGGCGCGTGAATTTTTGAACATGCCTCTGCAGCTCGACGATTTCATCGCCGCGCTCGACCGTATGCGCGTCTCGATGGGCGGGGCGTCCGGTGAGGGCGCCGGTCGAGTCGGTCAGATTATCACGGTGGCTGGCGTGGGTGGTGGCGTCGGTGGAACGGCACTCGTTGTGAATGCTGCGGCGTCCCTGGCACAGGATCCCGGTAATTCGCCAGTGATCATCGATCTGGATCTGACGCTCGGCGATGCGGACGTGTGGCTGGACATCATTCCCGAATACACCATTCGCGATGTGGCTGACAACATTTCACGACTCGACTACGGTCTGCTCAAACGCTCGCTGACGCGTCATGACTGTGGCGTTTATCTGTTGCCGCGACCAGTGGAACTGGAAACCGGTGAACCGATGAAGCCGGACGACCTGCGGCGAATTCTGTCGCTGCTGAAAGCGACGTTTTCGCACCTGATCATTGACGTCAGCAAGTCCTTCGGAAAGCTCGACCTGACCGCGATGGAATTGTCAGACAAGGTTCTGCTGGTGACGCAGCTTGATTTGTCGTGCCTGCGAAACGTCGTGCGGATCACCCAGTTTCTGCAGAACTTTCCAGGCGTCAAGGAAAAGGTTGAAATTGTCGTCAACCGCATGGGCCTGGAAGACAGCGACATCAGTATTAACAAGGCGTTGGAAACGATCGGACGAGCCGTCTTTTGGCAGCTGCCGAACGATTACGCCACCATGGTCGGCGCACGGAACAATGGTGTGCCTTTGTGCCAGTTCGCTCCCAAGGCCCGTCTGACGCGTAGCATCAATGATATGGTGCGGCATCTGCACTCAGGGGACGCCGGCGGCAAAAAGGACGAAGAACAGCCTCGCAAAAAAAGCGGCCTGTTTGGCCTGTTCGCAGGCCGCTGATTCCTCGAAGGCTTTCACGCGACTCCGCTGACATCCACGATGGCCTTGAGCACGCCGGTTTCCGGACGTGTGAAGGTTTCAAATTCGTCGACCATTCTGTCGAACGACGTGCGGTGCGTGATCCATGGTGTAGTGTCGATCGTTCCATCTTCGATCAGCCGAATGATCCGAGAAAAATCCGCGGGCATCGCGTTGCGAGATGCTTTCAGAGTCATTTCCGGACGATGCAGCGTCGGATGGTTGAATGTGATTTCTTCGGTCGTGATCCCCACGTAGACGAGCGATCCCGTGTGAGCCACATACTTCATGGCAGACGACATGGAGTGCTTGTTTCCCGTAGCATCGGTGACCACAAGATACATGTCGCCGCCTGTGATAGCCTGCATCCGGGCCAGTTCGCTGCCATCGCCCTGAAACAGGATGGTGTGCTGAATTCCGTACTCCTGCTGACAAAAGTCGAGCCGCGACTGCACCATGTCCATTACGGTGACGGTGGCTCCGGTGAGCCGCGTGAATTCAAGCGTAGCGAGACCGATCGGGCCGGCCCCAATGATGAGAACATGATCACCGCGTTTTGAACCTCCGCGATCTGTGGTATGGCATCCGATGGCCAGTGTCTCCACAAGCGCCAACTGCTCCCAGGAAAGTATTGCTGACGGATGCAGTTTGTCGGCGCGGATCAGAAATCTTTCACAGAGCCCGCCGTCAATCATGACTCCGATGACATTTAATGTGGTGCAGCAGTTTCCCTGTTCTCGACGACAGGCAAAGCAGGTGCCGCAGTTCATATATGGTTCGACACTGCAACGATCGCCGGGCTTCACATTGGAAACGCCATTGCCCACGGCCAGCACTTCCACTCCCAACTCATGGCCCGGGACACGTGGATAGCGAAAGAACGGAAATTTGCCGAGATACCCGCTGAGATCGGTTCCGCAAATTCCCATCCGATGTGTGCGCACAAGAACCTGGCCTGGCCCGGGTGGTCCGGGTTCGGCGATCTCCACGTATTCGAAACGTTTCGGTTCTTCGAGTCGGATCGCTTTCATCGGGACATCTTTTGAATGAATGTGGTGGGAAAGTGGCCGGGAAAAACTGGAAGAAGCTCGGAATCGCAATGGATTCCGAGCTTCTTTGTTCATTCAAGCCTGAGCACCGGGCAGCCGCTTACAGCTGCAGTGAGGCAATCAGGTCGGTCAGGTCCAGACGAATCTCAGACGCAAGCTGCGACAGGTTGGCCCGATCATTAGTCCGACAGCGGCTCAGGAAATCGTAAACGACTTTCCATTCCTGATATAGACTGTCGGTCTCGCGCTGCAGTTCCTGAAGCGTAGGTTCCCGATCGAGCATCGAGTGAATCTTCTGAGTCCGTGCCATAAACGCGGCGGTGGCGTTGGTGACTTCGGTGCGATAAGTCGGACGCTCAGCGGCCAGCCAGCGGCGAACATCAAACTCCAGCTGATCTGCCAGGTTCTCCAGCGACGCGGCGATCGGAACCAGCTTGCGACTGTCGACTTGAGAAACTGTGCCACCCAGATTCAATTCGGCTCGCATCGCCGCGATCCCGTCTTCGATTTCTCGCAGGACAACAATGGCTGCCTGGCTTTTCATGGTGCTGAAGGTACGGACAAAAATTGTGCCGTATTCTTCAATGTAACGATAACTTTCTACCAGCTGCTGATCAGATTCATTGCGTTCCAGATTGTCCTTGAAGTTTTGGACCGTTCCATAAAAATCGTCAGCAATCTGCAGCGTCCCGGCTGCATTCTTGAACGTTAACAGCAGCTTCAGTGGAGTGCGGTTATAAAACTCATCGACGTCGCGGATCATCGCGTCTGCAGTCTGCTTCAGCTGAGCTCGGCTGGTGGTGTGTTCAATCCACAGCAGTTCATGAACCATGTTGTCGGAATCCACAACGCGTCGAACCGCACGAACAACGCCTGTGTTGGAGACCGTTCGCAGCGAGTCCAGCATGACAGCCCAGGCGCGTTCAAATCGATTGTATTCACTGACAATGCGTTCGTAGGGATAGTTGTCGATGACCAGATCGGTGACGCGTGCAATCTGTTGCTGAAGTTTGCGAGCATCGCTTGCCAGCTCAGTCATTTTGGCGGATGCATTCATGTCACGGCGGAGTTCGTCGCTCATGTTGTAGAGCGCGTTTTCCATGATGCCGAGCTGCTGCTGCAGAGTACGCCGATCCAGTGTCGGTTCTACCTGAAACAGTTTTCCGACCTGCTGATCAAGACGATCGATTCGGTCAACACTCTGAAGCGAAATACTGCTCAGACCATTGGCCTGGGCCATGCGTGTCGACAGCAGACGCCAGTCAGTGTCGAGCTGGCGAAAATCCACCACGATGCGTTCAAGAGTCACACCGGCTGCCATGTCCTGATTCACCTGACTGGCGAGAGTTCGGAGTCTCGAAAGATCGCTTAGCAATGAACGCAGACTCGGGTTTCGCCGGTAATCAGCATCCAAAGAGGAATAGAGGCGATTCGATTCGTCCAGCGTTTCCTTCATTAGATTCGCCAGAGCGCGTCGGTCGACTTTTGAGTAATCAACAGCTCGGGGCGTATTGATGGGTGGCCGACTGCGAAGATCGTCGAGGCTGCCGATCTCCCCGGCAGGAGGGCGACGATTCAGTTCAAAGTCTGTTTCAGTGCGAGTAATTCGCGTCGACTGTGCCATTGCGGAAGACGCAAGTGTCACTGTGAGTAGTGCGGTCACGATCGCGCGGCCAAATTCTGGCCTTCGTGAAAATTGCATGGCGGGTTCCTTTCCCTGGTGGTTCTGATCCGTTCTTTTTTATCAGATGTCTGACACGCTGTGGCCCCCGACGAACTTCGCATCATGCCCGCGAAATCCGTCCCCTCATCTGACGGAAAGGAGTTTAGGCCAATTTCCGTTTTTGATGGAACAGCAGTTCCTGGCACTGCGATGGGAAGGTTTTTCCCGCAGATTCTGCCGATCGAGGGGAGGAATAGGTGGAATGGCTTGGCTGGGTATTTCACGGAGAGCGTAGCCGGTCTATTCGCTTGCTGACTGGAACACGTTTGCCACGCGCGGGTTCGTGAGGTCCAGGCGGTACATCAGCTGGTTGTAATTGTACCGCGGGGTGGCAGGCGAATTTGTGAACGTATTGCAGTAGGTGCCTTCGAAATAAATCGTACGGCCATTGTCCTGATCAAAGAACGGATGATGACACGGATTATAAAAGCTCTGTTTCGGATGCGTGGCGATTCTGACGGATTTCAGAAATGGTCCCTGAGGCGACTCAGCTTCCGAATAGAAAACTTCGCCCAGCATCGAAGGACTGTTTTTGTCCCACGCATGCTCAATCGCAATCATCACCCAGCGCTTTCGAAACTCGTTCCATTGCACCGTGCCGGAGTGCATCTCGACGATTCGTTCGGCGCTGTCCGCATCGCGTGGCAGATAGCGAGCTTCCTGCAGAGTGATCAATCCCTGCTTCAGCCAGCGACGTTCGTCCTGCTGAGTTACCGGAGGAGCCTTCTTCCATGCCCACCCAAGCTGGCCCGCAGCGTCTCGCTGAGGTTTGCTGGCCGCCAGTTGCTGTTCCTTTGGGTTCGCTTCCGGCAGATCTTCTCGGCAGGTCCACGATTCGTACGCCTCCCGATTCTGGATCGCTTCAAAAGTCGCCGGGACTCGTGACACCGGAAACGGATTTCCGAACATCAGGTGGTCGATGCCTGCTTCCTGATGCTGGATCGGATGATCGCGAATGATCCGCCACGACTCCTGCAGATCGATCACCTGCAGCACTTCAAAAATGGAGCGATCATCGTTCCAGACTACAAGCCCCTGCTCAAGCGGTTCAGCCAGCCCTCGGCGACGGGAATATTGCGCCACCATTCGCTCCACGCCCTGCTGGTTCGGCACAACACACACGCCGTGAATCCACACCACGCCGTCGGGATTCGGCACCTCCACCATGGCTCGCGTGAAACCATCGTCTTTAGTGAAGTATGCCAGATCAATCCCAGCGGCCGGATCCAGCCCGCCATTCTTCGGCAGAGCTGACACTGCGCCTGCGGTGCGGAAGAGCCCCAGCGGATACTGGAGCTGATTTGTATCGCCCCAGAACCAGTGAATCCGGTTTCCATAAATCGCTGGCTGCACCGAATCCTGCCCCGTCACTTTTCCCGCGATCAGTGGCTGCTGAATTGGTGCCATGTGCCCCAGTCGGACGGTGTCTCGATAAATGTCTCGTCCAGTGATTCGATACAGTCGCTCGGCAATGTTGGTGCGACTCAGTTCAATGACGTGTGATTTCCCGGGTTCCAAAGTCAGCCGAACTCCTTCGATCCCAAACCCATCTTTCGCCGCCTGATATCCGGGCGACTGGACTTTGAAAAAGACCGTCACGCCTGCCAGTTCGGGTTCATTCACAGCCACTCGTCCTGCGCTGTCCGTTATATAGACGACATCATCGACGGTCGTCAGTTCCACCATCGGAACGCCACGAGTCGTTTCTTTGTCGATGACGTGGATTTCGAACAGATCCGAGGCCATTCCTCCGGCGCTCACCGTCAGCAGTATCAGAATGGCATTCAATCGAATGAAACGGCAACTGGACATGGGACTTCTTCATTTCCATTGAAGCGGGCATCGTGGATTTGTCGCCGCGACAGAAGGAAGCCTGGCGTGGCGGCGGCCTAGACCGTAGAATGAACTCAGGCACACCGTTTGTAAACCGCGAGGACACATCAATGCCTGTTCATGACTGGTCGAAGGTGGCTCATGGAGTCTTCCATGATTTCCATTGTGCATGGATCACGCACTTAAAGGAGCAGCTTAATCGCTTGCTTCCGTCCGACTACTATGCGATGGCCGAACAGCATATGGGCACAGGGATTGCCGATGTGGTGACTCTGGCCGTTGGAGAAGACGAAGAATCCGACTACGCCATCAATGCCTCAGGAGGTTCTGTGGGCGGTACGATGACGTTGAGTGCGCCGACTGTGGTTGGCACCGCGATCGCCGATAAGCCGCCGCGCGTGACTAGGCATTTGGTGCTGAATGATTCCCCTGAGCCCCTTGAACGAGCTCGGCGAATTGTCGTGCGGACTCACAAGGATCATCGCGTGATCGCCATTGTGGAAATTGTTTCGCCCGGCAATAAAAGCAACCGCTATCGGCTTCAGGCGATTGTGGAAAAGACAGTCGAGACCATTCGGCGAGGAATCCATGTGCTGCTGGTCGATCTGATTTTGCCGGGAAGACTGGATCCGGAAGGGCTGCACAACGAGATCTGGCAGGCGCTCGGAAGTGCCACGACGGAGTTTCAGCCGGGTCTTCCGTTAACGCTGGTGAGTCACTTCGCCCGTGAGGATTCTCCCGAAGCCTTTGTGGAACCATTGGCCGTGGGACGCTTGATGATTCCTATGCCCCTGTTTCTGGAACATGATCGGTACATCGAAGTTCCGCTCGAAGACAGTTATCATCTTGCCTGGCAGGGAGTCCCTGCTGCTTTGCGACCGGCAGAGATCGCGGCGTCCTCAGATTCAGGTCAACAGTCATGAGTATCAGTCAGAGTTTTCACCGCGGGAATGTTGGTCGACGCGGGTTTATGAATCGAGCCGGTCAGGATTTTGCAGGTCTTGCTGCAGCCGTGATGCTGATGGAAGATCAGGCCCGCGCGAATCATCCGTCTGGCGTCGAAGGAACGACGGCCGAGATTGGCTCCGGCGGTGTGCTGAAGGCGCTGCATTATCCGCCCAAAGCGAAACGCGTCATTCAGCTGTTTATGGCCGGCGCGGCCAGTCATGTGGATTTGTGGGACTATAAACCTCAGCTGGACAAGCATCACGGCGAAGCATCCAATTTTGGCGAACATGTCGAAGCCTTCCAGGATGGGCTTGGGCCGTGGATGAAATCGCCCTTCCGGTTCGCTCAGCATGGACAATCCGGCAAGCATCTCAGCGAAGTCGTCGAACCGCTCGGCACAGTTGTGGATGACATCGCCTTTGTCCACAACATGGTTGGTAAGACCGGCGTTCATAGTCAGGCGACGTACCTGCAGTCGACCGGTTTTGATCGGCCCGGGTTTCCCGGCATGGGCGCCTGGGTCAGTTATGCGATGGGTTCGATGAATGATAACCTGCCAACCTTTGTGGTGTTGCCCGATCATCGGGGCTTTGCGAGCAACGGGCCAAAGAACTGGGGTTCCGGATTTCTTGCAGCAAGTACTCAGGGCACGATGATTTTCCCGCAACGCGAAACACCGATTGAAGATCTTTATGCGACGGCCGACTATCTTACTCCGGCCAGCGAACGAGACGGCCAAGGCCTGCTGCGTTCACTGAATCAGGGCTACAGCCGACAGCGGCCCGGAGATTCACGGCTTGAGTCCCGTCTGCGGTCTTATGAACTGGCCGCAAAGATGCAGTTGAGTGCGCCGGAGGCCTTCGACCTGTCGCAGGAAACTGCTGCCACGCTGAAAATGTATGGGCTCGAAAATCCAGACGCGACGTATCCGGCGGAAATCAACATTCCTGAGGAAGCCGAATACTTTGGGCGCAAGTGCCTGATTGCTCGCCGGTTGCTGGAACGCGGCGTTCGATTTATTCAGATCTGGTCGGGCAACGATAATGGATTTCCTCGTCGCAACTGGGACAGCCACGAAGATATTGAACGCGATCATAAACCACTGGCGATGGGCATGGCGATTGGCACGGCCGCACTGATTCGAGATCTGAAGGAACGAGGGCTGCTCGAAGACACAATCATTCTGTGGACAACCGAATTCGGTCGCATGCCGTCGACTCAGGGCAGCAAGGGTCGCGACCACAATCCGTATGTGTTCTCCAACTGGCTTTGTGGCGGCGGCATTCGCGGAGGCATCAGCCACGGACCGTCCGATGAGTGGGGCTACAAGCCTCTGGATCGCGAAAATCCCACGCAGGTTTATGATATTCATGCCACGATTTTGCATCAGCTGGGCATCGATCACACGAAGCTCACCGTTCGCCACGACGGCGTCGATCGCCGTCTGACGGATGTGCATGGCCATGTGATTCACGAGCTGCTTGGGTAGTGGCGAGAAGCGGGTTTTTGGGCCGTGTGTGGCAATGCCAGCGACGTGAAAGTATGCTGTACAAACACTGCTCACATCGAGAAACGCTGTGGACTGTGCTTTCCTGCTTCCCACCCGGCTCACACTCAGGAGAATCGTAATGTCGAAAAAGGCCTCCCCGCTTCCTCGGCGTCGGTTTTTGAAAAACACCGTGGCGGCGGCCAGCGCTGCCTTCATGGCACCGACCATCATCCCCAGTTCGGCGCTCGGTCGCGATGGGGCCGTGGCTCCCAGTGAACGCGTCGTGATCGGCGGGATCGGAATCGGAAACCGCGGTACCTACGACCTTGGCTGTTTTCTTGAGCAGAAGGACGTGCAGTTTGTTGCCGTCTGCGATGTGAAAGAAACGCGTCGAGCGGCCGTGAAGAAAATCGCTGACGAAAAGTATGGCAATCAGGACTGTGCCACCTACCGCGACTTCCGAGAACTGCTCGATCGCAAAGACATTGATGCGGTCCTGATTGCGACGGGTCCTAACTGGCATGCCACTATGGCCATGCATGCAGCTCGAGCCGGCAAGGATATGTATTGTGAAAAGCCGGTGACCAAGAATATTGCTCAGAGCCTGGTTCTTGCAGAAACCATGCGACGAACAGGACGAGTGTTTCAGGCGGGAACACAGCGCCGCAATCTGCCGCACTTTGCATTTGCCTGTCATCTGGCCCGCACGGGCAAGCTTGGCAAGCTCACCAAAGTGTTTGCTCACCCGGCTGGCATGCAGGCCATGATGAGCGGCTGGCTGATCCCGGAAACCGAGCCTGACAAAGAAGTGGTTGACTGGGACATGTATCTTGGCCCGGCCGCGTGTCGTCCGTTTAATGCAAAGCTGCTGGACGGATTCAACTTTGAAAAAGGTGGCGGTCTGGTCGGCGGCGGCGTGCTCGAATGGGGCTCCCACTGCGTCGACTTGTGTCAATGGGCTGTTGGAGATTGTCCGCCGCCGGTGGAGTACGACGCGCCTAAAGACGGCCAGCTGGTGGCTCGTTATGAAAATGGCACGCAGCTGATTTTCCGGGAGACCGGCTGGATTCCGCTGGGATCATGCCCGGTCCGCTTTGAAGGAGAATCAGGCTGGGTCGAAGCGGGCGACAGTGGAAAACTGGTGCTCAGTTCTCCCGCGCTGCTGGCCGGCAGAACGGTTGAAGAGATCGGTGGCTATCCGGCGACGTACCATGTGCGAGACTTCCTCGACTGCGTGAAGACTCGCAGTCAGCCCAAAGGCAACGCCGATGCAGCGTGCAATGCGCACATCGCCTGTCACGCCGCGAACATCGCTCTGCACCTGGGGCGAACAGTCAAGTATGACAACACGACGCACGAATTTATCAATGACGAACAGGCCAATCGGCTGCGTTCGGAAGCGCTGCGTGAGCCCTGGCGAATTTGAACGACTCAGGTTCATCGCCGACAACATTCGAGATTGAACTGTTGCCTCACGGGAAGTTCGGGCCTTCGGGCTCGCGTGCCTCATTCACCATACTCAACGCTCAGGATAAAATATTATGAAGATCTTTCGACAACTGACATTGGCGTTATCGGCGTCTCTGGTTTTACTGATCGCGCCGCAGTTTTCTGCTGCGGATGGCCCGGCTGCGTCGCCGGAAAAAGAGATGGAACTGCTGACCATTTTGCGATCCGATGCGGCGGGCGCTGAGAAAGCGATTGCCTGCAAACAGCTGGCCATCTACGGGTCGGCAGCGTCTGTTGCTGATCTCGCCAAACTGCTTCCGGATCTGCAGCTGTCTTCGTGGGCTCGGATCGCTCTGGAAAATATTCCGGGCCCTGAAGTCGACGAAGCCCTGCGAACCGCCACGAATTCTCTGGAAGGTCGACTTCTGGTCGGCACGATCAATTCCATCGGCGTGCGACGAGACGCAGCGGCTGTTTCGGCTCTGTTTGAGAAGCTGAAAAGCAGCGACGCGGAAGTTGCTTCCGCCGCCGCCGTGGCACTCGGTCGCATTGGAAATGCTGAGGCCGTACAGATTTTGCGACCGGCTCTCGTTGCAGCCCCAGCCGATGTGCGAACCGCCGTTGCAGAAGCCTGCGTGCTGTGTGCCGAACGAATGCTGTCCGAAGGCCATGCGGCTGACGCGATCGCTTTGTATGACGAAATTAGAAACTCGGAAGTTCCAGCTCAGCGGATTATCGAGGCCACTCGGGGCGCCATTCTGGCTCGCGGCAATGACGGCATTCCGTTACTGCTTGAACAGCTGCAATCGCCGAACAAAATTATGTTCCAGTTGGCTCTGGGAACAGCTCGTGAATTTCCTGGCAATGAACTCGATGGTCAACTGGCGGCCGAATTGGCAAAAGCAGAACCTTCACGAGCGGCATTGATTGTTCAGGCCATGGCCGATCGACCGGAGACAGTTGTGCTCGCTGCGGTGCTCAAGGCCGCCGAGCAGGGCCCGTTGCCGGTTCGGTTGTCTGCCATCAACGCACTGGCTCGCGTGGGCAACGTTTCCTGTCTGCCCGCTTTGTTGAAGATCGCAACCGAAAAGGACCCGGAACTTGCCGCATCAGCCCAGGCAACGCTGTCCGCCACTTCCGCCGTTGTTGCTGCAACCGGTTTAGGCACGGAACTTGCCGCATCAGCCCAGGCAACGCTGTCCGCGCTGCCCGGTGATGACGTCGACGCTCAGATCATTTCGCTGCTTGACGGTGCTAAAGGCAAGTCGTATCCGCTGCTGCTGACAGTTGTCGGCAAACGACGAATCGAAGCGGTTCCGGCGTTGCTAAAGGCAGTTGCAAATTCAGATGCGGCCGTTCGCAGTGCGGCCCTGATTGCTCTCGGCGAAACAGTGTCGCTGAAAGATCTGAACGTGCTCGTGTCGCAGGTGGTTTCTCCGAAGAATGCGGACGATGCCGCTGTGGCTCAACAGGCGTTGAAGGCCGCCAGTATTCGGATGGCCGATCGGGAGGCCTGTGCCACTCAGCTTGCCGCGGCAGTGGAGAAATCAAAAGCTGTGCCGACAAAAATCGTGCTCCTTCAGATTCTGGGATCGATGGGTGGCACCAAAGCGCTGGAGACCATCGGCAATGCGGCGAAGAGCAATGATCCTCAGCTGCAGGACAGCAGCAGCCGACTGCTGGGTGAGTGGATGACGGAAGATGCGGCACCGGTACTGCTGGATCTCGCGAAGATTCAGACCAATCCTTACCAGGTCCGCGCGATGCGAGGCTACATCCGAATCGCTCGCCAGTTTGTTCTGCCGGATGAACAACGACTGTCCATGTGTCAGAAGGCGTTTGACGAATCTCGTCAGGTGGCCGAAAAGAAACTGGTTCTGGATGTGCTGAAGCGTTACCCATCGATCGACGGCATGAAGCTGGCGATCAAGGCGATGCAGGTGCCCGAACTGAAGGACGATGCGACTCAGGCCACGCTGCTGATCGCCCAGAAATTGAGCGGCAAAGGCGTTGATGTGAAGGAGCTGCTTGCGAACGCCGGCATGGAGAAAATGAAACTGGAAATCGTGAAGGCGGAATACGGAGCCGGTGCGACGCAGAAGGATGTCACGGAAATCCTGCAGAAACAGGTCAGCGATCTCCCTTTGATCTCGCTCGAGTCCGGCAGTTACAATGCCAGCTTTGGCGGTGATCCGCTGCCGGGCAGTGTGAAACTGCTCAAGGTTCAGTACAAAATCAATGGCAAGGCAGCAGAAGCCTCGTTTGAGGAAGATGCTCTGATCGTGCTTCCGATGCCAAAGTAAGGAAATGAGTTTTCAGCAGCCGCAGGTGAGGCGACAATGGCCTGACCTGCGGTTGTTTCTTCATTGATCTTCTGTTGAGTCCCAAAAATGCGTCGAGTCCATTTGTTTGTTGCGTGCGTTGCGGCATTGGTCTGTCAGCAGCAGGCGTTCGCGCAAACTCAAAAAATTGTGCGCTTTGATCAGCACATCCGGCCCATTCTTTCCAACCATTGCTGGAACTGTCACGGACCGGATGAGGCGACTCGTGCGGCGAAGCTGCGACTGGATGTGCGCGATGAAGCCATTGGGCCGAGCGAAAGCGGGCTGATGGCGATCGTTCCCGGCGATGTGAGCAAAAGCGAATTGATTGCTCGCATAGAATCGCACGATGCCGACACTCAAATGCCACCGGCATCCACGAAGAAGCCGCTGACAGAAGAGCAGAAACAGCTGCTCCGGCAATGGATTTCCGAAGGCGCGGAGTTTTCAACACACTGGGCTTTTCAAACTCCTGAACGACCCGAACTGCCGGTTGTCACCGATGCACGCTGGGCAGTTCAGCCGGTTGATCGATTTGTGCTGAAACGCCTGGAAGAGGTAAAACTGAAACCGAGTTCGGAAGCGAGTCCTGCGGTGTGGCTGCGGCGAGTCTCTTTGGATCTGACCGGCCTGCCTCCGTCCATTGATGAGCTCAACGCGTTTGAACAACAGCTGCAGACGGAACCGCGTGAAACCGTATATGCGGCAGTTGTCGACCGGCTGCTGGCGTCTCCACGATACGGGGAGCAAATGGCGATGCACTGGCTGGATGCTGCTCGTTATGCCGACACAAACGGCTACAACAACGATGAGACTCGCACGATGTGGCCGTGGCGCGACTGGGTCATTCAGGCGTTCGCTTCAGGAATGCCGTACGATCAGTTTCTGACGGAACAACTGGCCGGTGATCTGCTGCCCAATGCAACGCTCAGTCAAAAAGTCGCGACGGGGTTCAGTCGCAACCATGTGTTGACAACCGAAGGTGGAATTATTGAAGAAGAGTACCACGTCGAATATGTGGCCGATCGTGTCCATACCACGGCAACAGTCTTCCTGGCTTTGTCCATGCAGTGTGCTCGCTGCCATGATCACAAGTATGATCCCGTCTCGCAGCGAGACTATTATCAGTTTGCATCCTTCTTCAACAACGTGCCCGACAAAGTGGTTTCTTACAACAATGCGCGGATGGCGGAACCGTTGCTGAAAGTCCCCTCCCCCGAGCAAACCGCCGAACTGCAACACATTGACGTTCGCCTGCAGGCCATTGGCGGCCTGCTGAAATCGCGGCTGTCGGCGGTGGATACAGACATCGCCGCGTGGGAAAAGACCTTGACTGCCGAGCAGATTGCCACGGCCGGTCCACTCGGATTGCAGACACATTGGACGTTCGACGAAGCGGCTGGTGATACCGTGCAGAACAATGCCGCGGGGCCTCAGCCAGCCGGTGAGCCCCAGTCCGGGAACACGGCTCCCGCAGGCAGCACAGCTCCCGCAGCCAGCAACACGCAGGCCGGGAAAATTGTTGGCGATGTCCTGCGAACTTCCGGGCGTCAGGGGCTGGCATTGCAGCTGAATGGTAGCAACTATGTCGACGCCGGTCAGGCCGGTGATTTTGATCACACCGATTCCTTCACCACCGCAGCCTGGATTCAGCTTGCATCCAACGATGCCAGTACTGTTCTGTCGAAGATCGACGAAGCCAATGCGTACCGAGGCTATGATGTGATCATTGAAAGCGGAAAAATCGCCGCTCACTTTGTTCATTCATGGCCGGGGAATGCGTTCAAGGTCGTCGCAAAGAATGCCATCAGCCT
>JBDNHX010000457.1:0-2635 GCA_041688565.1 Planctomycetaceae bacterium | reverse complement strand
TTGTGACAGCCAGGCATTGTGAAAATGCATCGTATTCAGACAGGGAGAATTCCCGCTGGCCTGTCATCGCTGTGACGCGGCTTAGCCACCGAAGTCATCATACGCGACATTTTCTGGCTCGACACCCAAATTTGACAACATCTCACGGACGGCCTTGAGCATCATCGGCGGTCCACAGATGTAGTACTCACAGTCTTCCGGAGCCGGGTGCTTCGCCAGATACTCGCTCAGCAGCACCTGATGAATGAATCCCTTCAGACCAGTCCAGTGATCTTCCGGCTGCGGCTCTGACAGAGCGATGTGCAGGCTGAAATTTGGATTCTTCTTTTGTAGTTCTTCAAACTCTTCCATGTAGAACAGCTCGCAGCAACTGCGTCCGCCGTACCAGTACGACACCTTGCAGTTTGTGTGCATGTTTTTGAAAAGCTCGAAGATATGCGAACGCAGTGGAGCCATTCCGGCACCACCGCCAATGTAGATTTTCTCGGCTGGTGTCTCTTTGATGAAAAATTCACCGTAAGGTCCGGAGATCGTCACTTCGTCGCCTGGCTTCAGGTTAAACATAAACGACGACATCTTTCCTGGCTGCGTCCCTTTCGGCGCGCGCGGCGGCGGGGTGGCGACGCGGACGTTGAGCATAATAATGCCTTTTTCGCCCGGATAGTTGGCCATCGAGTAGGCTCGAATGACGGGCTCCGTCACGACCGATTCAATGCTCCACAGATCAAACTTATTCCAGTCCTCACGGAAGCGCTCGGCCACTTCAAATGTAGAAAACTTAAGTTCGTGAGGCGGACATTCAATCTGGATATAGCCACCCGCTCGAAAACCGACATCTTCTCCCGCAGGCAGTTCCAGAACCAGCTCCTTGATGAACGTTGCCACATTACGATTGGATCGAACCTTGCATTTCCATCGCTTTGTCTCAAGCGCTTCTTCCGGGACCTCGATCTGCATGTCCTGCTTCACGGCAACCTGACACGACAATCGACAACCTTCACGTTCCTGAGCTTTGTTGATATGACCTTTTTCTGTGGCAAGAATTTCACCGCCACCATACATGACTTTGACTTTACACTGCGCGCACGTACCACCGCCGCCACAGGCAGACGACACGAAGATGCCTTCCGCTGCGAGTGCATTCAGCAGCTTACCACCTGCTGGAACGGTGATCTTCTTCTGATGATTGATCAGAATTGATACATCGCCACCGGTGACCAATTGCTTCCGAGCGACAACAATTAAACAAACCAGCGCAACGATGATTCCTGTGAACATCGCTACACCGAAAAAGACTTCCAGCATCTTCGTGAAACCAGTTGAAGAAGTGTCAGGGGGAAAAATCTACTTCACGCGGGGACAAACTCAGTTTGCGCGAGCGGGGGATGTCAATCCCCTGATTGGCCGTGCAGCAAAAATCAGGGGACTGACGTCCCCCGCTCGCCTCAGAGTTTTATCCCGGAAAAGGATTGAAACGCCAACGCCATGAGGCCCACGGAAATGAACGTAATCCCCAGTCCACGAAGCCCGGGCGGTATATCGCTGTACTTCAGCTTTTCCCGAATCCCGGCCAGCACAACAATCGCCATCGCCCAGCCGAAACCGGAACCGACACCGAAGACAACGCTTTCCGGAAAATTCAGATTTCGCTCGACCATCAGCAAAGTGCCACCCAAAATCGCACAGTTCACAGTGATGAGTGGCAGGAAAATCCCCAACGCGGAATATAGCGCCGGAAAATACTTATCGAGCGCCATTTCGAGAATCTGCACCATTGCCGCGATTACGCCGATGTAGCAGATCAAACCCACAAACATCAGATCCTGGTCCGCCAGACTTTTACTGCCTGTCCATGACAACGCCCCCGGCTGCAGCAAGTATTGGAAGATCAGGTTGTTCACAGGCACTGTGATCGCCTGAATTACAGTCACGGCGATGCCGAGTCCGAAAGCGGTTTTAACGTTTTTTGACACGGCCAGAAACGTACACATCCCCAGGAAGAACGCCAGAGCCAGATTCTCCAGGAAGATCGCTTTGACAAACAAACTTAAATAGTGGCTCATCATGAAACTACTCCTTCTCGATCTGGTTCGGTCGGATCGTACGATTCAGCCATACCAACAAACCAATCAGAAAAAATGCGCTCGGCGAAATGAGCATCAGACCGTTGGGCACATACCAGCCGCCGTCCGTAACGGTCTTCAGGACGGTCATCCCAAAGACCTTTCCGGACCCCAATAGCTCTCGAACAAAGCCAATGATGACAAGGACAACGCCGTATCCAAGACCATTTCCAAGGCCATCGACAAAACTCAACCATGGACCATTCTTCATCGCGAACGCTTCCGCTCGACCCATCACGATGCAATTTGTAATGATCAGTCCGACAAAAACGGACAGCTTCTGACTCAGTGAGAATGCGTACGCCTGAAGAAACTGATCGACCACAATCACCATGGATGCGATGACCGTCATTTGGACGATGATGCGGATGCTGCTGGGAATTTGCTTGCGAATAAACGCGACGGCCGCACCGGAACAGGCTGTCACCAGCGTCACCGCGACCGCCATCACCAGCGACGTGTTCAGATTCGTAGTCACTGCGAGCGCGCTGCACAGTCCAAGAATCTGAAGT
>JBDNHX010000456.1:0-13952 GCA_041688565.1 Planctomycetaceae bacterium | reverse complement strand
TGGGGCGTGGGGCGTGATTGATCTTGTCCACCGATCCGCACGAGCGGGTTGTTGATTTAGTAATTTTTAAGGTCAGCTACCCATCACAACCCGACGCGTCAGCGAGGGATCTACCGAGAATTACACCGCCAATTTCATCCCTCGCTGACGCGTCGGGTTGTGAAAACGTTCTCAGTCCACCCCATTTCCCGGAGGCCCGCCGGTACAACGCAGGTTGCCCAGTCCGTTTCTTCGCCCTCCCGGAATCCATTCGACGGGCGTTTTCGCCAGGATCAGCTCCCCATCCGGCGCGAATTCCAGACTACTGTACAAGCCCTCATAACCCGATCGCACATCGGCTCGTTCCCCAACCACTGGCATGCAAACACTTTAGGTGGCGTGACACGGGCAGACCAGCCGTCTGCAAAAAATTGAATTCGACGTAACTCCTTTCCAGAAAGCCACTTGCAGTGTTCATCTGGATTCACGACGCAACAAGGTTAGTATCGTGCAACCTCGCTTTGATCGGCGAGTCGTCCCACTGCCCAGAGGAGTACGACGGGCAGTCAAATTCCCTCCAGAACGGATGCCCGTCCCCATCGTTTGTCTTTCCTGTAAAGGCAGTCGACCAACAGCAAACGGTACCACTCGATCGTCCTGATCTTTACGGTCCCGCTTGATTCACGGGTGTTGATATGACCAATCGAAATTCCCACCTCAGAACCACGACACGATCCAATCCCCAGTCGGCTCGTCGCCAGCGTACGTCTGGACGGCGGCAGTCGGTGCGGCCCGCGTCTGCGCATCAGCACCGCGGTGACGGGCTCGCGACTGGACGAAAGTTCGACGCTCCGGAAGTCTGGCATGACCCTGTCACGCGGACCAGCACTGACGCAGGTTCGGCTGTAAAGATTGTTCTTCAGCCGGCAGGCGACGGTTTCATTCATCCGGTCTCCGCGAACGATGTGTGCGAGCGAGTCCTGCAGTTGCCTCAACAGTTCCAGGAGAAACTGGAAGTCGTGCAACTCAGCCGGATGACTCGCAAACGTCGACTGTTCCCTTGCTATGGATTGCAGTGGGGATCGGCTGTGTATCTGTATCCGATTGAAGCGTCTCTGGAAGAACTGTACGTCCGAGCTCCCCGGCCTGCGCAGCGCATTGAGAGCGAGATGTATGGCGGCCGATGGGTTCAGGATGGAAATCTGTGGCGTCTGATCTGGACCGAAAACACGATCCGCGACTTCTATCTCAATAACGTCCTGATCCATGAAGTCGGTCACATCAATGATGACCGCAACACCAGCTTCCGCAAACGCGAACAGTTCGCCGACTGGTTCGCCATCGAGTACGGCTTCCGCGCTTCCAGGGCTCGCAGATCTCGCTCGTAGTTTCCGGAAGGTGGGCCCAGCGCAGCGCAAAAGTCGTATTTGCAGGAGAGCTGGGGTGTCTGAGTTTTGCTCCACATGTCTGGGTTAACATAGTCGCAACCGTCCTTCTCCCCCGCGGGGGAGAAGGTGGCCGACAGGCCGGATGAGGGGACTTGGTGTGCACTCGAGAAATAAAAAGACCAGAAATCGCAAAACCACCTCACCCTAGCCCTCTGCCCGGCAGGGGAGAGGGGACAGTCACAATTGCCCTTCTCTCCCTCGGGGGAGCGGTTTGCTCTGCTCCGGCATGTTGAGCTGCCGAATCAAAAATCAAAAATCAAAAATCCGCCCCCCACCCCCACCCCTCACGCTTATTGGACACTTTTGCGCCAGCCCACCATCGCCCTCTACAGAACAGCGGCCACCCATGCGCGCATGGCCGTCTCGAGCGCGTCTTCCACAGGAGTCAGCTTTAACCCGGCGGCAATCGCTTTGCCGCTATCCAGCACGCAGTTAGAACGAGGCGTCCTGGCGGCCAGCTGCATAAACTGTTCGTCGGATTCAAAAAACTGAAACGACTTCTCCGACAGCCGATGCTTCAGAATCAGTCGAACCACATCCTTCGTTGTCACGCTGCCGGGATTCGTCAGATTGTAAGTGCCAAACGGGATGCGCTGAAGCCAGCTGTCCACGCACGCGTTTGCAAACTCATCCAGCTGCGAAAGGCTGTTGGTCGCCATCAGCAGGCGATCGTAACGCATCATCTTGCTGATATAGTTGCGCGGGCTGTCGACGTCGTTAAAGGGAATCCGCAGTCTCCAGACGAAACACTGCTCGGCACCCTGCAGCAGTTCTTCCCCCAACGCTTTGCTGCCCGAATAAAAACTGCAGTTGTTGCGACGGAACGAGAAATTCGGATCATCCTCTTCCGTGAAACCGGCACCGTCTTCTTTGGCCCCGGTGAAAATGCATCCGGACGACACATGTCCCCAGGCAGTTTGCGTCTGTTCACAGGCCGCTCGGATCACCCCGGGCAGGACAGCATTTCCATCCAGGCAGTCAGTCCTATGAATCTCACAGGCATCAACATTCGGCTTCCCAGTGTAGCCAGCCGCGTTAATCAGAAACTCGGGCCGCAGCTCCGTTAGCATCTTGACCAGCACAGTCAGCTGCGAATAATCGACATCACTTCGTGAAGCCACCACAAACGGTATGTTCCGCGCATTCAGATTTTTCTGAATGGCATTCCCGACGTAACCGTTTCCCCCAAGAAGCAGAATCATTCGACACCCACAAAAAAATCATGTTCGAGGCAGGAACGTTAAGACTCCACAATCATTCGCCTTCAGCCAGTTTCGTCCAATTGCCGATGAGCATATCAGGTTTCTTTAAATTCCCAACTTATTCATTCACTCGTTCCGGGGCTCCAGGCTCGGAACACACTGCCCGCGAGGCTCCCGCCTCGTATCCCGAGCCCTGAAAAGAAAACTCGCCTCCCCTATGCCCATTCTTGCCAAAGAACCCGACATGTTTCCCGAAGACCTGCTGGAGCACCCGGCAGCAGGGATCGACGAGTCGTGGTTTGCGATGTATACGCTGGCACGGCATGAGAAGGAGCTGATGAGGAAGCTGCGGCCGCTCAACATTGCCCATTATGGTCCGATGGTGCAGCAGCGCAAACGATCACCTCAGGGCCGCATTCGCACCAGCTACATGCCGCTGTTCACGGGCTATGTCTTCATCCGCGGCGACGAAATTGCACGTCACAACGCAGTCTCCACCGGCTGTATCTCGCGCTGTCTGCCGGTCACAGAATTCGAGCAACTCCTCGAAGACCTGAAGCGGATCCGTTTGATCCTCGAAAAAGGCAGCGACGTTCAGCCTGAACCCAAACCGCTGATCGGTCGCGCCGCCATCGTCAAAACCGGCGCCATGGCCGGCCTTCGAGGCACCATCACAAAAGTTCACAGCCAGCACCGCCTGACCGTCATCGTCAACTTCATGCAGCAGGGCGCGTCTGTGCTTGTTGACGAAGCCGACGTGGAATTACTGTAGTTCGGTCAATCTGACATCAGAAATGCGTGCCGCAGCAACAAAAAATGCCCTCGCCAGTCAATGCGGCAGTTCTCCTGCAAGGTAAGATCCGGCACTCCTCCAGACGCAGATTGAAGCACTCACTGAATAGTTAAAAACTTTCTATCCTGGCACGATAACAATTGACACCCCGCAGTCAGTATTTTATCAACCGTGTCAGGATGTACCGCCATACGGCATGACTTCGCTTCATGGGCAATGATGTTCCGAGTCTGCGAACTGGCCGCCTGGCGATCTTTTTCCACAACATCACATCCCGGCAGCTGCCAGCCGCAGCCTCGACCCGAAGAAGTGAGACTGAAATGAGAGCCTACTCCGCAGCCATGTTTCTGCTCCTGACCGTTGTCACGGCAGAAGCGGGCATCATTTTTCAGGAAACAGGCGGATCACTTGGCAACGGAACTGCCATCACATCCTCCAACACGTCTTTCACGTATGTGAGATCGGGCACGGGAGGCAGCATCTTTGCTGTCAATCCCGGATCGTTCACCGGAACCTCCTTCGATCTGGGAGGCAGTCCGGGAACAAGCCTCACCGGAGTGGGCTGGTCATCAGGCTTTGGGAATCCGCTGTTGAATACCGTTTCATTTCAACTGACGTCCTCGAACCTCACGGCGGGCGATCTGTTCTTTGGCATTGGTTCGGGAGACACATTCACCCAGAACAGTACGTTCACAACATCCCATCTCAGTTATGCCTTTCAATCGGATAACGGCGTTCTGCAAAGACGAACATCGTCCACATGGTCAGATGTTGGCCTTTCCCTGACCAACAGCACAGCCTATGAATTTCGGATACTTTCTAATCGTTCGGGCATCGCTCAAAGCTACACGGGCGGCCTGCTGGCCAACAATGCCATCGATCTCTACGTGAACGAAACGCTGATCGGGGACGACTTGGCATTCACGTCCACCAGCGTCGCGGCCGACGCCTTTCGAATCTATCAGGTCAACGGCGGAGCCCGATTCGAGCTCGACAACATCAGCCTCTCAAACACCCTCGACGTCGCCGCAGTCCCGGAACCCTCGTCGATCGTGGCTATCTCCGCCGCCGGGCTCTGCGCCCTGCTCCATCGAAAGCGTCGCAAACACCAAACCACAGCTTAGCCGATTGCCGATTGCCGATTGCCGATTGCCGATTGCCGATTGCTGATTGCCAACTGCCAACTGCCAACTGCCAACTGCCAACTGCCAACTGTCAACTGTCAACTGTCAACTGTCAACTGTCAACTTACATCATCGCTTGGGTTCGCTGAACAATTGTTGAACGGAGAATGCAAATCCCGGCAAAACGGAGCCTCCGGAAAGGTGGTCTGATTCTGTCAGAACAGACGACACAACCGCAGATTGAAAGACCGTGACCGTGCGATCCGCAGGCTGGACGTACCAAACCAGACGGACACCATGTTGAAAGTAATCTTCGAGTTTTTGAGCCATTTCCTCGCGAGTATTCGATCGGCTCAGAACTTCAATCGCCAAATCGGGAACGAGGTCTGCGATCGGGGATGACGGAATTTTGCCGTCACCCAGTCGCTGAAAGGAATAGAATGCGACATCGGGAATTCGAATAAGACCGGGCGAAAGGCGGACGAGTCCATCTGCTCCGGCGACGATCCCAAGCTTGTTCTCTTCAGCAAAGTTGCCAATCAGACGCAGAAGCAGGCCAGCCAGATACGACTCGTAAAAGCCCATCGACTTCTCCACCAACACGCCGTTGAACAATTCGAACAAACGGTTTTCCTGAAGTTCAAAACGTACGACATCAGACTCCGTGCCGACACCCGGCCTGGGATCCAGGCAGATTCTGGGCAGTGGCATTGGCCCCAAAAGCTCCGCCAGATCGACTGCCGTCCAATCATGCGGGCTTACAATGAGTGAACTCATGAATAAATCCTTGCTGGGAGGAACCCTCGAATGACATCAAAGTATAGGCATTAGGCAGACAGAGTTCATCACTGATGTCGTTGGTCTCGTGGCTCGTCAACCTCTGATTTTTGGGTTCGTCATTTCCGCGCAGGCGGGAATCCCATGCTGCGGTCTGGATTCCCGCCTGCGCGGGAATAACTCTGACGACGTAATGCCCGCTTCCCTCTACCGAAGCCCTTTTGAAATCAGCAAAGCGTTCGACCATTCAGCATACCCCGCCCCAAGACACGGCTTGGGTTCTAATCGATAGTCAATTTCCAGATCATAGGCGGCTCGGTCATACGCAGTGGCCAACACGACTTGCAGATCCAGTTCCGCGTCCGGATCACCTTCCTTCAAAGGAATCGCAATCACAGGCAATCGCTGACGTAGCTGAATCGGCCAGACGTAGCCTTTCGGGCGGCGATCTTTGCGAGACACATGCACAAAATAGTCAGCCGTAGGCAGCAGTTCGCGAGTATGCAAATGATCGCCGTCACGCAGTAGATCAATTTCGACAAAGTGACTCGACGACGTCATGACTTCCTGGCGCTTTTGCTCGTAACTCGCTCGACCACGAGAACCAGCAATCTTGTTGGTAGGGCTCAGCAGTTCAATCACTGTCACCACAGTGTGTTGATGGGTGTCGATCACTTCCAGCCGTGCTTCATGGATCTCATCTTCGATCAGCGTCGTCATAATCAGGGGCTCTGCCACAGCAGTCGTTTCCCCGAGTCTTGAACTAATCGGGCCTTCCGAGAATCCTGTCTGAATGATTTTCAGATCAGGAATGATCGCCTTTCGGCCAGGATCATTTTCATTCGAAATGTAAACCCGTTCTTCGACACGCACATGATACTGCGGTCGAAGACGACGATTAAGGACAGCCTGAATCTCCGAAATCAGCCCGTGATGCACGTCTGGCCAAAGACTGGGGGCTTCGAGGTACGGATCCATGCCAGGAAAGGGGGACTGCATTTTTAATGTCTTCCGTTAAAGTCCATCCACGAATCGCCGTCCGTTTTTATACCCCTGCCCTGCCCAGCCGTCAATCACATTTGAACAACCCCAACTCCGTCGAGTACATCTGCTGAGCGGCGATTTCGCGACCGAGGAAATTGCTGGAATCGGCTACAGGGCAACGATGTCATGCAACGAGAGGCCAAGGTCACTCCGCAGCAGCCTTGGGACTTTTCAGGGTCTTACGCCCAATGCCCGTCACTTTGTAGCGGAACGCGCCAAGCGGGTTGTTGATAGCCATTGAAATGCGCGTATTCCGAAAGCCTTGGCGGCTTCCGCTACGATGATTCGCACAGCCAACCAGAACTCGGCGCATAAAAATGCCCGAGGCCTTTTGTCCCTCGGGCAATTTCCATATTGCCTTGTGATCAATTCAACATGATGCACCGTTGAATAATCGCCCAGCACTTCTGAAGTTGTCAAAATCCAGAACCGGCGCAAAAAAACTCGCAGAGGAGATCCTCTGCGAGTCAAATGTTTCTTCAAACTGCTATTTGAGAAATCAAACAGCGAGCGGCTCAGCTTCAGCAGCCGCTTTCCGACGCCGACGAATCACCCACGCCGCAGGAGCCATTACCAAGCTACCTAAAAGCAAAGTTGCCGGTTCTGGATTGGCAGTGAAATTCAAGGTACTGGAGCCTGCACTGGCATCGGCCCAAGACAACCGATACACGAAAGTATTAACCGCAGTAGCAGCCGGGGCAAGACGAGTCCCGCCGCCATTCAATCCGCCCCATCGGAAGCCGCTTGGGATATTCAACGCACCCGCATACTGAACGCCGAAAACATCAGAAGTGATTGGCGCCGGACCACGCAATCCAGCACTACCCACTCCTCCGGATACAATCCCGTTGTTTGTGAGATCGAATCCGTTTAGGTCCAAGGACTGCCCTACGTTGGCGATAGAGTTCGTGACTCTTAGAGTAACCGTGTAATCTGTGGTCAATGGATCGATAGCCCTCGCATCGTAGTTGAATGTCAGCTGAATCGGAACATGCATCTGGAACACGTTCAAATCGACGGTAACGGTACCTGTCCCAAGACCATTCGCAACGTGGTTATATGTCTGCGAAGTAACGCCAGTGACCTGAGCAACAGCATTATTCGAACTGGCGACAGTGGAAACCAAACCAGCCTGAGCACTCGATCCCACCAGAAGTGACATCACCGCAACTAAACACTGACGAAATGACATACGAATTCTCATCCGAAAAGCCTCGATAGAGAAAATCTTGCATTGGACCCCATTTAACCCAAATCACCAAGCGAATGCAACCGACACTTTCGGAAAATCCCGAACACGGTCCGGAATTCGGGAACTCGGAACTCAAAACAACCGCGACGGTCTGGAAGTGCCATCTTACGCCAATCACATGGTGCCCAGTACAGGCCGCCGTGATGACAGAAGTATTCATTGGGAATGAACCAACTGTCCCGTGAGGAAAAGCCGTCAGGCACTCACTTGCCGCCCTGTTTCGCCAAATCAATTTCGCCCGCCCGCCGCTCATGCTCATCCGCAAGATCCGGGAGCCCCAATCCGCGATACGCCTCGGAAAGTCCGCGATGAGTTTCCTCACTCGGGGGCAAACGTGGCAGAGCATATTCGAACTCCGCAATTGCTGTTTTCCAGTCTTTTCGAGCCACCATGACATGACCGCGTGTGTCGTGAAATTCCGGACGTTCTGAATCTTGCTTAATGACAGCGTCAATGATCTTCAGAGCCTGGTCAGGATCAGGCGTCTCCGACTTCACGAGATACCATGCAAAGTTATTCGCTACAATGAGCCCGGAAGGTAAGAGGCGAAAGGCTTGCTCAAGGTGTGTCCCGGCAAGATCCACATTGCCTGTTTCAAAATAAGAAGTGCCCAGAATCAGGTGACTGATACCAACGGCCCTGCCCTGAACAATATTGGCCTTCAGGAATACTTCGGCGGTCGTCGAAGTCTCGTCCTGACTTCTCAACAGGACCAGGATCTTTTCGAAAAGGATCAACTCGTTCGGGTTCTGTTCCAAAGCACTTGCCAAAAGCTGAAACGCTCGCGGGCGATTTTCTGCCGTTTGATCCAACAGTGCATCGGACCAATGCACCAAAACCAAAGCGAGTGCCTGCCGAAACTGGGGCGTATCGGACAGGGTAATCCCCTGCTCTAAAATCTTTACTGCCTCGTCATACTTCTCCAGAAGCAACGCGGCTTCCCCAAATTCCAATCGAGCGGCGACGTCCCCGGGAGCCTCTGTCACAACTTCTCTGGCTCCGGCATAAACTTGTTCCGCATACGTTCGGGCGGCTGGTACATTGCCAGCGGCAGCACTGGCTTTCGCCAGCATCAATCGATACTTGAATGTCTTCTGGCCCGAAAACCTGAGATGTTCAACAGCAGAACGCCACAGGCCAGCCTGAAAATAGAGGTCTCCCAGAATGGAATGTGCGTTCACATTCCCGGGATCCAACTGCACCACATACTTCAAATGTTTCTCAGCTTCGGCACCCAGTTCTTTTGTCACGACCAAGGCGGAGAGAATCTGAGTCGCCTTCCACAAATGAGCAGGGGCATAAACGGCGTGCGTGTCCGGAGCCAGCTTTTGCAGCACAGCAACTTTTCGACTCTCGTCTTTCAGATGATCGGCGGCAACTGCCAGTTCAAAATAGGCATCTCGATCGCGGAGGCCCAGTTCAATGGCTCGCTCCAGATAAAGCAAAGATCGAGCCCAGTCTTCCTGCTTGCCGGCAACTCGTCCTGCCTGCAGATACTTCAGTGACAGTTGAGTTGTTGTCGTCGCGGCCGCATTCATGCCAAAATAAAGACTCACAATGATCACGCCAACGCTTGGCAATCCCCAAAGAAAATGACGCCATCGACGTGATGTCCACCATGCCACGATGGCACGGCCAGTCCACGACACAGCGCCCATCACCCACTGAAATGGGGAAATAATGATCAACCACGCCAACGTCCACCATTTTGGACTGGTTCCCTTCCGGAACCGAGCCTGCTGACGCCATTCGGAGATTCTGCGAAACATTAAGGGGTCTCCGATTTTTCTGAACTGCGGACTGCTGTTCCAGCCTCGGCCAGAACTCTTTTCGTCAGGATGTCACGAGTGACAACATATAGTCGCAACACTTGTTTTTCCTGCTCCGCGGTGAGGGGTTCGTAACTTCGTGCGAGCAGATGGACCTGAAAGTACGGCGGATCAGAAATTTCGTATTCTGTGACCTGTTGCCTTCCGAAAGATTGCAGACGCCCTTCTGCACGCGATTCCAGCCCCTGATCAGCCAGATTCTTTAGCAGAGCAGAACTTTTGCCCTTCAGATCGAAACTACTGAACAACATCAGAGCCTGCCCCAAAAGGTCTCGCTCCATTTCAACAACGGCCACTGAAGATTGATCACTCTCGATACCGCAACACTCCGCCAAACCAGTTGAATCCCTGATCGAAAGCTTTCGCATGGCCCAACCCACCGATTCGTAACATTGCGTCATGTCCTTGATGCCGTCATACGGATAATCCAGCGACACCCCGACGGTCAATTGCCCACTCTTGTAGACCCAACGCTGGCTGGATCGGCCGAATGGATCTCCCGCGACTCGATGAATTGTTTCAAATTCTGTCAGCTGAAATCCCTCTGCTGCTGAGGGCAGCAGATCTTTTCCGAAATCCGGAAGTTCAATCTCGCTGACGAACACCGCACTCAGTGCCGGGACATTGGTGGGCATTCGAAAGAACTGAGTCACACCAACAAGCGGAAAAACGGCAGCAATACAAAACCATCCGAGACTCGCTGATGGGGAACTCGATGTGCGCCGTCCTGCAGCGGGCTTCCGACTACCTCCGGAAAACTTAGAGACCAGTTTGGCAATGTCTGAAAAGGGGTCCTGAGGAAACAAAAACAACAACAGCTGATCGGTCGTCACAATCAGCATCGCGGAGATGCCGAACAGGACAACTCCCAGGACCGAATGCTTCCATCCGGCGCTCAAATCCATTTGTCGCTGCCATGCGAGGGCGACAAATGCGATCCTCGCCACATTCTCTACGATGACCAGGCCGAAGGTGCTGAACAACAACGCCAAAGCGTGGACCACGCTTCGTCGACAAAAGGCACTTAGAAAGAGTGCCATGGCCGTCAGCACGTACAGCGAATGAATTCCGCTGCAGGCATCCGCAACAAACAAAGGCTTTCCCGGAAGTTCGATCACGTTGGCATAATTCTGATGGAGAACATCCAGTTGATCGAGCAGACGGCTTGTCAGCCGCGTCGTTACGCTCCGCAAACGAACAATCAAATCTTCATCCATCCCAAACGGCAGTGGTACCAGAATGGCCGTGAAAAACCATATAGGCATCCAGCGCTTGGCTCCGGAAAATCCATGCTGAAAGACCAGGAATGCCAGAAACGCAATCATGCCACTGACGGCCGCCACCCACGGCGACCAAACCCACGTGGCATACATCAGGCCCGCCAAAGAAACGACCAGCAAGGCCATTGCAGTGGCTCTCGCCCAGATTCCCACATCGGAATTCTGCTTTTCCGGCATCACCATCAACAGCATCCAGACGGCTACTGGAAACAGGAGCAGAAACTGATAGTGCGGTCGAGCCAACATGCCAACAACATGGAAATACAAAACAGGCCCAAATCCGAGAGCCAGCAACGCAGCAATAACGCTGCTCCGACCGACCCACGGAAAGCGATTCAGAGTTTCATTCATAGGTACCAGATTCTTAACGTCAGATCGATTCTCAATCACTCATCCAAGACAACGGGATGGTCACAACAATCTACATCCCCAGTCAAAGACATTCGTCCGTTTTCCAGAAAGATCTCGGATCCAATCTGCATGTCGATGAAACTCCGAAGCACAAAAAATGCCGGCAGCGGCTCTGTCCAAAGCAGCCTTCTCACTAAGCTCCCTGAAAAACGTTCATCAGCCCTGCTGATTCGGCGATGTTCTTTACAAAACGTAAAGAACATCAGACCGCCGAGCAGCATTCGTCTACTGCTGAGCAGACTTCTGTTCCAGCTCTTTTCGCTTCAGGACGATCCACCCTTCATACGTCGCCATCAGACAACTGAACGTCCATCCCGCAGACCCGTCAAGAAATCCAAGTTTTACAAAGAACTGATAGCAGAAACGCAGAAACGGACGGGCTGGCAAGCGACGGCTGAGTGCTCGAAGCGAAGCTCTTCGCCGGGCACGATCGACAGACCACAGATCCTGCCACACAAGCGACTGCATCACACGATACTCCAATTCCGCTTCTCGCGATGAATACCGATTGTGCCTCTCAATCCAGTCAGTAATCCCTTTACTAAAGGCATGGTGTAGAAATGGTTCGGTAATCGTACCCAAACGTCCATCCACGTCAGGCACTGCCACTTCTCCGTGACCATTTCTCAGAAACCCGGCTTTCCCCCTCCGCACCAATCGCATGATCCAGACGGGAAAACCATCTGAGTATCGCAGCCAACTCCCATGAAACATTGTCTTTCGACACATTCGATAGGCGACGCAATCATTAAGCCCTGAAGAAAAAATCTGTCGCAGTCCAGATGCCAACTCCGGAGTGATCACTTCGTCCGCATCCAGATGAAGTACCCATTCATTTTTCAGGTCTGCATTCTCCATCGCCCAGTTACGCTGGTCCGCGAAATCTGCAAACGAATGTTGAACCACTCGTGCTCCGCTGGCGATTGCGAGTCGATCTGTCCCGTCAGTGGAACGATCATCAACGACAACCACATCGTTGCACCAGCTCACGGCTTCAATACAGCGTTGAATGTTGATAGCTTCATTTCGAGCGAGGATAACGACGCTCAATGGGTACTGCATCCTGCTAGGCTCTGTCATCAGCCTGCCTCGCCAGACTTCTGAATTTCAGAAAGCGCGCAGGGTTTCCACCTACGACTGTCCAGTCATCTACATTCCTGGTGACGACGGACATCGCTCCGATAACCGCACCTTCACCGATGCAAACACCAGCAGAAACAAACACACCGGCGCACACCCAGCTATGTGCCCCAACACGAATCGGAGCGGTGACCAGCTTCATGTGAGGATCAGTAATATCATGCGAGGCGGTACAAAGAAACGAATACTGTGACACTGTGGCGTGATCTCCAATCGTCAAACGATCGACACAGTAACAGTCGACATCATGAGCAATCGCCGCTTCTGTCCCCACGCTCAAATTCCAGGGAGCCCACACTTTCACGCTGGGTGAGATGCGTGCATTCTTTCCAATCGTCGCCCCAAAACATCGCAGCAAAAACCGACGCCAGCCAAAAAACACTCGCGGCGACCAGCGAAAAACCGTTCCCCAGACGATCGCCCAGAGCACACGCCCGAGTTTGTTTTGCAAACTATGGGAACTCGGACATTTGTCTTTGCTGACGTCGAGAGCAAGAGACGAAGAGCGAAGGGCGGAGGGCATGGAGTCGGACTCAAGGGTGCTCGCCAACTCTGCGGAACCGCTCGCAGACAAATCTTCATTCTCTCCCGGCACTCTACTCCCTCTCGTCTCGCTTACCGCCAATACCGTTCAACGAAGCAAAATACCATGGACATTCCATGTGCCCCCACTCTCAAAAAGCAGAGCTCTTCTGGGGAATTTGCGGACGGCACACGCATTGTGCCTGCTACTTTTTGAATTGTATTGCGTTTACCGCCCAGCCAAAGACGCTGGCCCATGCAATCGCCGTCGCCGACAGCTCGAAGGTCCACAGGCGAATCAGTCCTCCGCAAAGGGCTCCTCAGCCCTTGCACCCGTCAAGCTCTCCGAACAGTTTCACCAGGTCCACAGTCCAGCCCGGCAACACGTCGCGGCCGTCAATCGTTTCCTCTTGCACAGCCACACGGCAGGATTCGGCATCCGTAAACACAGCGACCGTGCGGGTTTGAGGGTCGACCATCCAGACAAGACGAACGCCAGCCTGAAAGTACTCGCGGCGCTTTCGAGCCATCTCGCCACGGGTATTGCTGACACTCAGCACCTCAACCACGAAATCCGGAACCAGTTCGGGCACAGGTTCCGTCGGCAATTTTCCGTTCGGCATTCGCTCCCAACTAAAGAATGCCACATCGGCTGCGCGGACAGTGTTACCAAACAAGCGAGTCGTCCCGTCAGGCCCCGTCACAACACCCATCGGATGCGACTCAAGAAAATTGCCCAACCATCGCACCAACACCATCGCCAGTAACGATTCCTGCCACCCCATCGGTTTCTCCACCAGGGTTCCATCCACCAGCTCGCACAGAGTGTCGTCTGTTCGCTGGGTCTCAATAAGGTCCGCCAGCGTCGCAGAGCCCGGAGGAGGCGAAGCACGAACTCGAGACGGCGCAATCCCCCCCAGATCCGCCAGACGATCCGCCAGAGAGACCGTCACTGCCGCATTGATGCCAAACTGTTTTGGTGTTTCTGTTGTGCTCATCTCACCATCCTAACACAAACCCAAAGCGAACTCGTCTCAAAAGAAGGGCAAGGAATCAATCGGGTGAAGCCGACGATCGAGTCATTCACATGCAACAGTCCACAATCCATGATGCACATCAGGCTGAAGGCTGAAGGCTGAAGGCTGAAGGCT
>JBDNHX010000008.1:0-9717 GCA_041688565.1 Planctomycetaceae bacterium | reverse complement strand
GATCACTGGAAGTTCGCGCCTTCCTTCAGTGGCATGATGAATTTGCAAGCTTGAGTCTGTCGTGGTGAGCCGTGGTGTCGGCCTGAGCATCAAAGTTGCTGGCGGTTCAGCCTGCTCGGCGCTCGGCTGGGAATTTAAGGTAATGAGCAACGACAACAGACTGCCATCCGGAGCGAGCGATTCCAGAGCGGTCACCTGCGTGTACCGAAATCCGCTGGACGCCAGAACGTCGATTCCCTGGACGACGCGGTTTCTCAGCAAAGCCTGGTCTCGCCCGGCTGCTGCGGTGATTGGCAGTTCCAGAGAAATCTGCTGAATCTCTCTGCGGCTTAGATTCAGGCTCTGCTGCTGAGCCCCCAGTTCAGACAACGTGGTACGACCTGTGATCGGAATAATCGACTGCTGCGATTCATCAAGAATCAAATGCAGTTCAAATGAGAAAGCTGGGGAACACATCGCCGGTGGGAAGATCACGACATGCTTGCCACCCTGAGTCGCAGCTCGTGTCAGGCGCAGGATTTCTTCAAGGTCCTCGTCCGCCACAATCACGGCATCCACTGCCGGTTCAAGAATGGCATCTTCCGCACTGGACGCCAATCGCAGCGGCAGTTGAGCGGCTGTGACGGCTTCGGCCAGTGAACCTGCAATGGCTGAAGGAGCCAGTGAATGTTCTGACGAAGCTGCGATCTCCTGAAGCAGTCCAAAGGCCGATCCGCTGGTCCCGATCACGCTGAATTTCATGTCAGACTCTTAAAGCCGAATTTTCCGGACGTTAAACGAAACTTCGAAAGAGTTTAGAACGTCCGGCGATTCCGTCGAGTCATCAATGAGTCGATTATGCGACGAATGCACACGTTCCCATTGTCGGGCTGATTTCAGCAAAGAGAAACAAAGCCGGGATTTTGTCCGGCGACATCATCAACAGCCGTTCCGGACACTGCTAAGATCTGCGGCCACCTGTCCGTCGGTGACAGGAGTTATGGAATGTCTTCATCCGTGTCTGGCACTCTTTATGAATGATTCAGCGCCTGTTGTCGGTGTTGTGATGGGCAGTCGATCCGACTGGGAAACCATGTCCGCAGCGGCTCAGATTCTGCAGCAGTTCGGTGTTCCGTACGAATGCAAAGTCGTGTCGGCTCACAGAACGCCGGCCTGGATGTCGCAGTATGCCATCGAGTCCGAGTCACGAGGATTGAAGGTCATCATCGCCGGTGCTGGCGGAGCCGCTCATCTGCCGGGCATGATCGCTTCACAGACGGTCCTTCCGGTATTGGGAGTACCCGTTCAGAGCAAGGCGCTGAACGGGCTGGATTCACTGCTTTCCATTGTGCAGATGCCGGGCGGAATTCCCGTGGGAACGCTTGCGATCGGAGTCGCCGGGGCAAAGAATGCTGGCCTGCTGGCCGTTCGGATTCTGGCAACGAACAACGCAGATCTGAATCGAAAGCTTCACGAATTTCAGCAGCAGCAGACAGAGGCTGTGATGGCGGACTGCGATCTGTCACTGCCTTAGCGGCAGCGTGTCAGAAGAATTCGTCCGCCTGATTCTCCGGGCAGATGGCTTCGGATCGCAGGGTGTCTGAAAATATTTGCGTCAAGATGATCAGGCCGCAATCGCCAAAAGAAGTTCCCTGTCGAGAAATCTCCATGTCTGTGCGTGTTCTTGCTCCTGGTTCAACTCTTGGCATGCTTGGTGGTGGGCAACTGGGACGCATGTTTGCCCTGGCGGCTCGCCAGCGCGGCTATCATGTGATGGTGTTCGGCGATCCGGTGGATTCCCCGGCTGGCCAGGTGAGCGATCGCAGTCTTCCTGCAGCGTTTGATGATCAGGACGCATTGCTGTCATTCGCCAGACAGGTCGATGTGGTCAGCTACGAACAGGAGAATATTCCTGTGCCGACGGTTGAGTTTCTGACGCAGCACGTGCCTGTGTATCCCGGGGCCGAGCTTCTGCGTGCCTCTCAGCATCGACTGCTGGAAAAAAATTCGCTGCGAAACATCGGGATTCCGACCGCTGATTTTGCAAGTATCCAGTCGGCCGCTGAACTGCGTGAGGCCGTGGCGCTTTTCGGCGGCGATGCAATCCTGAAAACAGTGACGCTGGGCTATGACGGCAAAGGCCAGGCTCGCGTTCTAAGCACTGACGATCTTGAAGCCGTCTGGAAGAAGTTTGCGGTCACCGAAGCGATCCTGGAAAAGATTGTGGATTTCTCATTTGAGCTGTCGATTGTAGCGTCGCGGTTTTCGGACGGCACCTGTGCGTTTTACGCGCCCGTTCGAAATAATCATGTGAATCATATTCTGGACTTGTCGGTCAGTCCGGCCCTCGAGATTCCTCAAAACTTTTGTCATGAAGCCATGGAGATTGCTCGCGCGATTCTGGAACATTTCCAGGTCATTGGTGTGCTGTGTGTGGAATTGTTTGCGACGAAAGATGGAAGCCTGCTCGTTAATGAAATCGCACCGCGGCCTCACAACAGCGGGCATCTGACGATTGATGCGTGCCGCAGCAGTCAGTTTGAGCAGCAGTTTCGAGCCGTCTGTGGACTTGCATCCGGCAACGTGGAAATGCAGGCACCGGCCGCGATGGCCAATCTGCTGGGCGATCATTTAATGAACGCAACGGCCGATCGGTGGAAAACCGTATTTCAGCTGCCGCAGGTCCATGTGCATATGTACGGCAAAGCAGAGGCGAGAATCGGTCGAAAAATGGGACATCTGACCGCACTGGGGTCAACTGTTCAGGAAGCCGAACGGCTGGTGAAGAACGCTCGCGACTTTTTGCAGGGCCTCTGATTATTATCTTTGTAAGCATTGTGAGGCGAAAATAATCAGATTACGGGCAGGCTGGTAATCCGGCCAGAGGTAAACAATCATACTGTCTTATCAGAAGAACCGGATTGTCTGAGCGAAACTGTTGATTTGTTGTGTTCTGAACGTTCTGATTCTGGACGTGAATGCTTGAACCTGTCATGTTTACCGGTTTTCTCTTATTCTGGATTCAGGAGTTCCGGCGTGTTTCTGACAAGTCCGGTGGGCCAGGATCGGCCCGTGGTGTTTCCAGTCCGCTGATCACACTGCTGTTGTTGTTTTGCGATGATGCGGTTCTGGATTCTTGAAAAACGAACGAGACATCGACGTCTCCCTGTCCTGGTGAGCCTATGCCTGTTGTTGCCCGCAGCATTCAGATACTAAGCGGCCTTGTTTATGCCAGCGTGGTTCCCACGTTGCTGGCGTTCGCAGTTCTGTGCATGATCGGCAGTTCCGGAACAGCTCAGGAGCCAACTCCTGCAGCGGTCCCGGCCACTGAAGCGACTCCTTCGGTTCCCGTAGCGGAACCCGCGGCCGCTCCTGCTCAGGTCCCAGGAGCAGCGGCGCCAACAGGGTGCATGGCGGAAATCATTGCTCAGCAAAAGCTGACACGCACCGTCAGAGAAATCCGCAACCCACTCGCTCGTCCTGAAAAAGTCGACAAGCGAGCCTACACAACTCTGCTGGCAGCTGGCTTCAGCACACCGGCCGAAACAAAAGTGATTCAGGACTATTTGGCCTCGGCAATTCTGCAGGCTTCAGATCCGATCTTCGCCGAAAATTCAAAGTACATGCAAAACCTTCTCGGCGACGTGAAGGACGACATTGCCAGAGCTGGCTCGGGAATCGGCAACGCTAACAATCAGGCGGCCGCTCGCAAAAAGTATTGTGCTGAAGTGCTGAAGGTGACCAAACAGCTGCTGGACAACAATCTGGATTCGCGATTTGCCGCTGTCAAAATCATGCAATCCCTGTATGACGTGATGGGCGTGCAGAACGGTCCAAAACCAAGAATGCATCCGGATGCACTTTCGGGCCTGCTGACAGTTCTCACTGATCCTCAGCAACCGGACTCGGTGAAAGTTATGACGGCCAGTTCTCTGCGAAACGTGCTGATGAACTGTGACGTTCCGGAACTTGAACAGTTTCGAATCTGCGACGCGCTGGGCAAAGAACTGGCTCGCCCGTGTTCAGAAGCCGCGTTCCAGATGGTGCTGATCGACGCAGTTTTTGAAATCAACAAGCCCAGAAAGACTGTGGGAACACCCGAGCCAACCGTCTTCAAGGTACTCGCCGCAGTGATTAACGATCGCAGCAAACCGGTCGAAGTTCGTTGTCATGCAGCTCGTGGCATTGGACGAGCGGCCTTCGATCTGCAAATGAAATTCGATCCGCTCGCATGGAAGATCACACAGCTTGCCGGTGATACTGTGCTGGAATTTATGCGACAGCCGAAGAATCCCAAGTGGGCCGAGTGCGGCGCTGACCTGCTGTTTGCCTTTCGTCATAACACTCAGGCCGAAGCCAAATCGCCAGTCCTGGACGCCAAGGGCATGATGAATCGGGATCCCAAGTCGACGTTGATCGCAGAGGCTTCCACCTTCATCACCAGCGTGGCGTTCAAGTTGCTGGATCCTAATTCGAAGTTCATCAAGGACGAACTTGTGACTCTGGCTCAGTGGATCCAGGCCAATCGACCTGCCAATCTGACCTGGGACACCAACGCTCCGCCATTGACCCCCTGATCGGATTTGAGCTCCTCAGGCTCAAGTCAAATGGGTTCGGTAAATTTGTTTCTGCCGCTCGCCTGATTGCGCATGACTTGCCAACGGGCGGGATTGATACAGTGCGACGTATGAAGACTACGGGTTCGTCAGTTGGATCGAAGCTGTTCGGTCCACGGTTCCTGATACAAACTGGCTGTTCCATCGTGTTGCAGACCGTGACGTGAACGCAACAGTCGTACCGAAAAAGTTCTCTGCTGATTGGCTCGATGGACCGGCCGTTGAGAAGAGGCCGGATGAATCGTCGCCTGAACGTGCAGACGCAGATCGGCAAAGGAGGCCTGCGACAACGCGCCGCTCGATCGCATCAGCACGATCGTGACGCCGCTGCGTTCAATCGCCAGCTGCAGCCGACGCATCACGGCCGACGACGCTCGGTCCAGCCAGCAAAGAATGGCTCGCACACCCGGACAGCGAGCCGATTGTTCCAGCGCCCACAGAGCTTCACTTTCGCTGGCTGACGTGCGACGAACAAAACGTGAACCGCCGGAGCTGACCGCTTCGGCTCGCTTTTCAGGACGGATCAGCAGCAGACGCGACAAGGGAATTCCTTGAGCCCGCGCGGCATCGGCGTGAAAATCATGACGCTCGTCAATCACTGCCAAACAGCCGGCGAGCGAAAGCATTGGGCTCAAAGAACGCAAAGCAATCGATGCCGCCGCCTGACCGGAATCTTCACTGATCCATTCAATCAGCGAAGACGTCGGCAGACCACCGCCAGGCAGCAAATGATCCAGAGAACACAGGCCCGTCGGAATGCATTTCTGGACGGAGACGCTTTTCTGCGACGAAACAAGCTGTCGACGCAAAGCCTGAATGGTTTCGGCACGAACGGCTGAAGGAGACATGGAAACTCGCCGAATTTGCCATCGTCACCTCCGCGGAATGTATTCCAGATTGCTGCTGCACAGCGAAATCCGTCAGCCAATGACGCATTTACAGCAGGCAAAATTCATAATTCAGCGGAAACAACGCATTTACAAAAGACGGTTTCCCTACCCGTTGGCTTCGCAAACAATCGAAGACCGGAAATTCGTCTGTCATACCGATCATCGGCGATCAGACGGTCGGAGTTTTAATAGAGTTGATATTAACTGTCAACTCCTTTCGCAGGGAACTGGGCAATGCGGTTTTGAGTTCGCTGGTGTTTGACTACACTCTGGCGCTTTCCGATATCGTCGCAGAGGAATGGACCAATGCGAGACGTTCGGGCCGCGTTTTTACTGCAGTGCGTGATTCATGATTGTGAGCAGGAACTGGCTGGCGGAGTATGTTTCGCTGCCGACAAGTGTGGAAGAACTCACCAACCGTTTGACCATGTCTGGTTTGAACCTTGAGGAGTTTCACGATGTTCACGACGGGCTGACGAGGCCGGACGTGGCTGTTGATATCGAAGTCACCAGCAATCGACCGGACTGTCTGGGCCACATCGGAGTGGCTCGCGAAATCTCCGTGCTGTTTCAGACGCCGCTCACAATTCCCGCCGCGACGATTGTGGAAAGCAGCGCGAAGGCTTCAGAAGCTACGTCTGTCACTATCGAAGCCCCCGATCTTTGTCCCGAATATCATGCGCGCGTCATTCGTGGCGTAAAGATTGGTCCCAGCCCGGCATGGTTGAAAGACCGACTCGCGGCTGTCGGCATCAATTCCGTCAACAACGTGGTCGACGTGACAAACTTTGTGATGATGGAATGCGGACAGCCTCTGCACGCGTTTGATCTCGATCGCCTGGACGGCCGGCGCATTATTGTTCGCCGCGCGACAAAAGGCGAAACGATCACCGCCATCGATCAGCGTCAGTATGTGTTGGCCGAAGATGTGTGTGTGATTGCCGATGCGAAGCGACCCGTTGCCGTCGCGGGGGTCATGGGCGGCTTCGACACGGAGATTTCTGACAGCACCACCAATGTCCTGATCGAATCGGCAGCCTTCGCTTCATTATCAGTACGTTCCACGGCGCGTTCACTCAAGCTGCACAGTCCTTCTTCCTACCGCTTTGAACGCAAAGTCGACCGTAAGTCGCTGGACTGGGCTTCGCGCCGATGTTGCGAACTGATTCTCAACGTGGCGGGCGGCACACTGTTGAGCGGTTCTGTTGTGGCTGGCAGTTCGTTGCCCGAGCAGCGTGATGCCATCAGAGTTCGCTTCGCTCAGATTTCTCGTCTGCTGGGAATTGAAATTCCCGTCGCCACAAGCGGAAGAATTCTGGAAAACCTGGGTCTGAAATGTGTCAATCGCGATGAAGCCTCCGGAACGTTTGAACCACCGAGCTGGCGGCCAGATCTGCTGCGTGAAGTCGACTTGATTGAAGAAGTGGCTCGCATTCACGGCTACGAAAACATCCCGTCGGATGCGACGCTGCCGGTTGTTTCCACGGCCCGAACTCGTCGCGAACGAGTGCTCGATGCGGTCAGAAATCAGCTCGTCGCCAGCGGTTTTTCAGAAGCGCTGACATTGTCTTTCGTCAGTGAAGACCAGCGGCAGCTGTTTCGCCCGGAAGGCGATATCCCGCCGGTTGCGGTGAATCATTCCAGCCGCAGTCATGAAAACCAGTTGCGCCAGAGTCTGGTGCCCAGTCTGTTGCAGTGTCGCCGACAAAACGAGCGTCATGGCAGCGCGAATGCCGAGCTGTTTGAAGTTGCCCGAGTCTACTTGTCAGCCGGGCAGGGGAAGACCGAAAACGTGGCTGAGCCGTTGACGATCGGGATTGTGTCCGGACGTCCGTTTGCCGTTCTGCTGGGCGTTGTCGAATCGCTGGCACTCAGTCTGGCTCCGCATTCGGTGCTGACCACGGCTCCGGTTCACGGCACCGAATACACGCCCGGTCGCGGCGCCAGCGTCAGTCTGAATGGGACTCACTTGGGCTGGGTTGGTGAACTGCATCGCGATGTTCTGGACAAGTCAGATCTTCAGGACGCGGTCACGATTGCCGAATTGCGATTGCCGCTGATTGAAGAACTCTATGAGCCCTCTAGAACCTACACGCCACTGCCTCGGTTCCCGTCTGTTTCGCGGGACTTAAATTTTGTCCTGCCCGAATCCGTCACTTGGGCCGAGCTGTCTTCAGCAGTTTCTCAGGCAGCCGGCGATCTGCTGCAGGGCACTTCGTTTGGCGGACAGTATCGAGGCAAGCAGATTGCCGCCGATCGTAAATCGTATTTGATCACCTGTCGCTTCATGGCAGCCGATCGAACTCTTACGGCGGATGAAGTAGAAACCGTCATTCAACGAATTATTGGTGCTTGTGAATCAGGACTCGAGGCAACCCTGCGAGCCTGACTGGCTCAGTTCCTGAATGCACACCGCTGCGCCGGCTGACTTGAAGCGTTCGAAAGTGAAGACGACGGACAGGGCCGATCCGGTGATTGATGACTTCTCACACGGATGGCCGGACTGGTATTCGCTTTCGGGAGACAATCCGCATCATCGGGAATACTAGACGGGCAAGCTCAACGATCCCAGGTGGCAGGGATCTCCCGGCCAGAAGCTCACCGTCGAAGTGGAGTCGGAGCGTCCGAACGAATGGGTGATTGTCCTGACCGATTTCTATTCTGGCCGTCATTTGTCACAGCAGGTCTACTGATTCCCCTGAAACAGGTCGAGAATGACATCATCGACGGCCCGAAAGTACCAATCCTGTCCCGCGTCGCCAGCGATGGTTCTACTTTCAATGCCGTCGAGAATCAGAACAGCACCTCTGACCACCAGACCCGTTTCCGCAACCGAAAACGAGTCGTTCCCGCTTGTTCCCACGACTCGAACTGACTCTATACCGCCGCCGCCGAAAATGGTGAGTTGCGTCTCCATTGGGAAGCTGCCGAGTCTGGTCAACGGGCCACCATTCGATTTGATATTGCGAGATTCGAAGAACGCGGCTTTTGTATTGTGATAATTATGGCTCACCAGCTCCGTCTTGCCGGTGATCAAATTGCGGCGGAACACATCTTTATTATCAAGATTTAGCAAAGCGTCCGCGTTGCTGGCGTCTGGCCAGAAAAGCCAAAAGCTGATATGGGTGAATTATGAAAAGCTTAAAGCAGAAAACGTTTAGCGGAACGTTCTCGCCTTTCGTGACGGACAGCACCGGAAATTACTCCGGACGTCCCGCCACAACAGGTGCAGCAAGGTTCGTTGCGTGAAGGAGCATCAAGGGTCAGGCTCAATACTGTTCGGCACGGCGATCGCAGCGCGAAGCGTGTAGCGGATCGGAAAGTGTCGCGTGTGGCGGAGATTGCCGCGATGGAATGAAACGCGAAAATTCAGGGCGTGTCGAGGGAGCGTGAGTGGCGTGCGGCGAAATGTGCGTGCAGCGTAAACGGCGGCGGACGAGATGCGAAACGCACCCCGCGAATTATGACGTCTGTTTTCTCAGCTTGTCGATGTGAGCCATCAGTTCCTCTTCGCTGGCAAGGCCGCAGAAGTAGAAACAGATCATTTCAAACGTCCGCTTCGTCGGCTTGCAGCCGGTCCACAAAGCAATCAGCATGCAGGCAATGATCGCTGAGTACGTTTGAATCTCCATGCCATTCTGTTTGTGGCTCAGCAGGTGTTTGCATCCCAGCATATGCTTGAAAAATCTTAAAAAGATTTCAATCGCCCAACGATAAGAAAATATTTAAGCAATGACATCCGCTGGCACGTCCAGCAAGTTTGTGGCGATGCGAAGAATACCGTCGCTGTCCACTCCACTCGAACCGCCTGCATAAGCACCCGTGCGTAATTTTAATCGTTTAACGGCAAGCCGAAGGCGTCGGTTTTCTGTTAATTTGCCTACGCCTCCGGCTCGCCGTTAAACGAATTATGCCCAATATCTTGTGCGTGGGTGCTTACTTGCTGCGAGATGTGTGAGGATTGAGTCGCACACAAATTGGCTTGCAGCAATCCTCGCAGTGATGTGACAATCGGCTTGAAGAAATACAGCAGCAGCAACATGCAGTACTGGTCGTAGTGCAGCGTGCGATTGCCTGCCTTGTCGCGATCACACGCGTCATCGTGCAGCCGCTTTAGTAGCGGCGCAATCTGATCGAAGTACTTCAGACCGGTGATATCCCTTTTCGGTCAGCCTCGTCTTCTCGGTGGGCGTTGAGTGTGTATTGCCATCTTCTTCTATATGTGAAGCCTG
>JBDNHX010000455.1:0-2234 GCA_041688565.1 Planctomycetaceae bacterium | reverse complement strand
GAAGCCATCTGTAATTATCAGTGCTTTTGCTGACGAAGCTGCCAATCGTCGTACCGCTCTGGAGCAAATGACAGCTCTTGCGGCGATCGGAATTCGCAACTACAGCCCCCGGTTTATTGACGTGCTGGGTGACGGAAAAATTGAGCACGTGACGGAACTCAGCCCTGAAAAGCTGGAACGCCTGAAGCAGTTTCATGCCGAATATGGCGTCCGCGTGACCAGCATCGGAGCCCGCGTCGGCAAGGTAAAACTGCTGAACGTGGATGATGGTTCGCATAATAAGTTCGTGCCGTTTGATGAGTATCTGGCTGGTGAAGTGGCCCGCACAATCCATGCGGCCAAGGCTCTCGACACACGTCTGATTCGTGGCTTCTCGTTTTATCATCCTCGAGGAACGAAGCCGGAAGCTCACCTGGATCAGGCGGCCTCGCAGATTCGAACCATCACGGAAGCGTGTGCCAAAGAAGGTCTTGTTTACGGCCTGGAAATTGAACCCAATCTGGTCGGCGAAACCGGGCCGCTGCTGGCTGAGCTCGCAAAGCGAGTCGACCATCCGAACATGGTCCTGATCTTTGACGGTGGCAACGTGGCCGCTCAGAACAAGAATGGGATTCAGGTCTTCGAAGAATATAAAGCGACTCTGCCATGGCTTGGCTGGATGCATGTGAAAGATTATCGCATCGACCGCAGTCTGGTCTGGGAAGGTGCCGTTGACGAAGAGCGGCTGAAAAACTTTGTCCCTTGTGACGAAGGTGACTCGGCTCATGAAATGATCTTCCGCGATCTGCGAGAACAGTTGCCGACGATTCAGCAGCGACTTCAGAAGCTCGGTATTCCGGGATTCTATCTGGAAACGGAGCCGCATTTAAAAGGTGGCGGCCAGTTCGGTGGCTTCAGCGGACCGGATGGCATGGGTGTCGCCGTGCGGGCGCTCTGCGCGGCTCTCGATTACACCGGGATTGATTACAGTCTGAGAACATTTGCCGACATTCGTGAACTACGAGGATTCTGAATCATGGTATTTAACTTCGAAAAATCTCGCAGCTATCTCGTGTGCCCAAAATGCCGCGCGGATCTGGTTCTGGATGGCAGTTCGCTGGTTTGTACGAACCCGGATGTGCGGCTGCAGTATCCGATCGTGGAAGAGATTCCGCGTCTGCTGGCGGAAGAAGCCACAGAACTGACTCCGGATGCCTGGAAGGCCGCCATGCAGCGGGCCGGGCGAACAGTGTCGTAACAATTGCGTAAAACTCAAAGCCAATGAATGATTGCCCATGCCGCTAAAACTTGTTCTCATGGGCACGGGTGAATTCGCCGTGCCGCCGTTTCAAGCCCTGCTGGATTCTGAGCACACGGTTGTAGGTGTCCTGACTCAGCCGGACAAGACGGGACGCGGACATCATCAGCATGTGAATCCGGTGAAGGAAATGGCGGCCGGCAGAGGTGTGCCGGTGTTTCAGCCCGAGCGAGTCAATCGGCCGGAGATGCTGGCGACTTTGCGATCCCTTCAGGCAGATGCATTCATCGTCGCTGCTTATGGGCAGATTTTGAAGCCCGAGCTGCTGGCGATTCCGAAGCTGGGCGCCTTCAATCTGCACGGATCTTTGCTGCCTCGCCACCGCGGTGCGGCCCCGGTTCAATATTCGATCTGGAAGGGCGATTCTGTCACAGGCGTCACCATTTTTCAGATTGAACCGGCTCTGGATTCAGGACCTGTTGTTGGCATGATGGAAACGCAGATTGGCGAACAGGAAACATCCGGTGATCTGATGCTGAGACTGGCTGAACTTTCGGTTCCGCTGACCTTGCAGGTGGTGGCTCAGCTGGCGAATGGAACAGCCGTGTTTGAGCCGCAGATTGTGTCCCTCGTCACGCTGGCCCCCAAGCTTCCGCGGGAAGCGGGCGTCATCGACTGGATGACGACCCGCAGGGAAATTGACTGTCATATTCGCGCGATGCAGCCATGGCCAAAAGCCTCGACAGTTCTTCATCGAACCGGCCATCCGCCGCTGCGTTGTCTCATTCAACAGGTCTCCGTCGCGCCGGACGGACTGCTGCCTGCCGCAGCGACAGAGCCTGCATGTCTGTCAGAATGCGAAGGCCGGCCGATGGTGTGGACGTCGGACGGCTGGCTGGAAATTCTACGCATCCAGCCCGACGACCGAAAAAGCAGCGACGGCCGCTCGTTCCTCAATGGCTATCCGCTGAAGAATAATAACCGCTTTGGGGACTAG
>JBDNHX010000454.1:0-4488 GCA_041688565.1 Planctomycetaceae bacterium | reverse complement strand
GGGGCTGCCGAAAGTCTTGGCGACTTCCGCTACGGATTAAGTCCACGCCATTTGGACGAGATCGTCTGGGCGAGTTTCCACTGCTGATCATGTTCAACTGAATCAATCCTGGCGTTTGATTCAAGGTTAAACGCTGTGGTATTCACAGTCTTAAAGCGACCGGGGCCATTACCGACTGAGAAACCTTCGTTTCACGGAGTACCCAAAGCGGCACGCAGCGCCTCGCGGACACGGTAGGCAGCCTCATTTCGAGGATTGATCCGCAGCACGGTTTCGTAATGTCGCAATGCCATCGCGAATTTTTCCTGTCGCTGATAAACTTCCGCCAGATAGAGATGACCGTTTTCGGAGTCGGGTTGCAGCTCAAGCAGCCGCAAAAAGTTTTTCTCGGCAAGGTCGAGCTCCCGCAATTTCAGGTGGGAATAACCCAGCATCTCGTAAGCGCGCGAAGAGTCCGGGTCTATTTCCAAAGCAGCCTGGCCCCACTGTATCGCATCGGCATATCTTTCCTGCTGAATCCTGCATTGGGCCAAATTGAGACGCGCGCGGTGAAAATTCGGAACGTCGCGTGCCAGCGGTTCGAGCAGTCGCGCGGCTTCGTCAAAGTTTCTGTCGTCAATCAAATGGACGGCACGATTGAACTGATTGAGAGACCCGATCATGTCTTTTACGTCTGGACGCATTGGTGCGTCGCGAGGATCCTCTTTAGCCGACGAGCCGCCAGCGTATCCAAGGCTTTCCAGGGCGCGTTGCTCCTGAGTGGACAACTTCACCTCCGCGCCGGACTGGATCTTGAATTTCTCTTCGAATGCTGCCAATTCACCGTCGAGTTCACTGACAAGATATGGATTCTGCGCCGCCAGATTCACCAATTCCTGCGGATCAGCCGTGAGATCATACAGCTCCGGCCTGGTCGTTCTCACGTACCGCCAACGCTCGGTCGTCAAGCTTTGAAGCGGCGACCAAAACGCCTGCAGGTAGGGTTCTACGGTTTGCGAATAGCAAAACCGCGGAGGCAGCGGATTCCCTTTCAAGGCTGACTGCAGGCTGCGACTTTTTAACTCCTCGGGAACAGTGGCTCCGCCTATTTCCAACAGCGTCGGAAACAGGTCAATTAACGAAACCGCAGTCGCAACGCGGTGACCGCTCTTTGCCTGAGCATGTCCTGCAATAATCATGGGCACGCGCAAAGTGGATTCATGCAGCAGGTAACCATGCGTGTCTTCACCATGCTCCCCCAGACTCTCACCATGGTCACCGACAACCACAATTACGGTATTCTTCAACTCGCCGAGTCGCTCCAGTTCATCAATGATGCGGCCAATTTGCCGGTCCACATAGGCGAGTTCGGCGTCGTAAGGGCGATCGAGGAACTTAGCGTCGAATTCCTGGGGGTGAAAGTTATAAGGATCATGGGGGTCGTAGAAATGCAGCCAACAAAAAAACGGCGTCTCATCTGACAGCTGCTGCTGTTCATTCAGCCAGCGAATGGAAAAATCTGCGATGTATCGTCCGTCCCGAGAGCGCTGCATTTTGTCAGCCCCTGCTTTCGGATCCGACAGATCATCAAAATAGTGCTGGAATCCCCGATTCAGGCCGAACTTTGCTCCGACCATGGATGCCGCCGGGAATGCCGCTGTAACGTATCCTCGCGCACTGAGCTGTTCCGCTAAAGTGGGAATGTTCGGGTTCAGTACCGTCAGCGCGTTCGTATAGACCCCGTGCTCCGGTGGCCAGAGTCCAGTCATAATCGACGTATGCGAGGGAGACGTCATCGGGGCGGGAGCATACGCACGCTCAAAGAGCACTCCGCGCTTCGCGAGGGCGTCAAGCTCAGGTGTTAATGCCTGCTTGTAGCCGTAGCACCCAAGTCTGTCAGCTCGGGTTGTGTCGAGCGTGATCAGCAATATGTTCACCGGGGGTATTGACCGGCCATTGTTATAGGCCAAAACAACACCCAACGCGGCCGCGACGAGAACACCGATAGACAGCACTCGCCATTTAAACTTCATATCAAGCCTCAGATCTTCACCAATGAGTCCGATAGCCGGCGGTAAAACCGCACGTAACTGTGTAGCGGAAGCCGCCAAGGCTTTCGGCCGGGTGTTGGAAGTGGTAGCGGGCAACCGAAACGCCTGGGGCGTTCCACCTTCAGGAACTCGGATCGTACCTCGTGACGTTCAGTCGTTTTCTGCTTGCCGATGGCACTCTTCAGGATCCGACAGTGCCCGCTGAGATTCCAAAGGTGGAGTCGCTGCCCACAACATACACAGCAATCGACAGAACACCATTGGTCGTTCACAGGACGGCAACCGGAGGCACGATGGATTTTGACTTAGCCTCGCGTTAATGTGCCTAAAGAAATCCTGCAGAAACGAAGAGTGTGGCTCTGTGAATTCAGGCTGATGGATTCTCCTGCAAGGATTTCTTTACGGATCAGGATGCATTTTGCAGGGTCATGCAGTAGCTGTTCACCGAAGCTTTACGTCTCTGCAAATCGAACACAAGTGCGGATTGGACTAGACTGTTGTTTTCCCTTCTTCAGTTTCGACGCAGTCGCCTTTGGCCCACAGTTCTGGGTTGCGTTCTGTCAGTGATTCTACTTGGGGCGTTCCTTCGCACTCGACTGCAATCGTCCCGTCGAAATCTGATCTTCATTTCGCTCGATACCACGCGGGCTGATCGTCTGGGCTGCTATGGATGGCAGGATGCGTTGACGCCAGTGCTCGATAGTCTGGCAGCACGAGGCGTGCTTTTTGAAAGGGCCTACGCGCCGGTCCCGCTGACGCTCCCTTCGCATGCCACAATGTTCACGGGGCTCTATCCCCCTGAACATGGAGTGCATAACAACGGGCAAGCGTCCTTGCCGGCGTCTCTGCCTACTCTTGCAACGGAACTGCAGGAGCACGGGTATGACACCGCAGCGTTTGTGGCTGCCTTTGTTCTGGACAAGAAGTTTGGACTGAGTCAGGGCTTCGATCATTACAACGATGACTTGTCTCAGGCAGACGACAGTCTGCATGGGCACCATCGGTATCGCCCCGGCCGAGTCGTTATCAATTCGGCCATGCAATGGATTGAACGCCGCAAGCAGACACCATTCTTCTGCTGGGTTCACCTTTTCGATCCTCATTTCCCTTATTTATCGCATCCGGATCGGTTCAAGGATCAGTTTACAGATCGGCCCTATGATGCAGAATTGGCCTATGTTGATCAGGAAATTGGACGCCTGTTTCAGGCACTTGAAGAGGCGGACCTGCTGGATTCAACGACGATTGTCATTGTGGGGGATCATGGCGAAAGCCTCAACGAACACGGCGAGCGGGCTCATGGAATGACGCTGTACGAGCCCGTGCTCAGAGTGCCTATGTTAATCGTCAATGCGCAAGGAAGCCTCTCGGGACATCGTGTGGAACAACCAGTTTCCCTCGTGGATCTGTTTCCCACATTGCTTGAGTCGCTGTTGGGACAGGTTGCTCCTCAGTGCAGTGGACGATCCTTGCGGCCTTTGCTGCGTGGTGAATCACTCGATCCTGGTGACTGCTATGCGGAAACCGACGAGCCTTTCCAAACGGCACACTGGGCTCCCTTGAGAAGTCTCCTTGACTCGCGATTCAAATACATTCGCAGCCCGAAACCTGAACTTTACGACATTCAGCTCGATCCGGGGGAGTCGAAAAATCTGGCCGCCGCGAGACCCGATCTGCTTGAGGAAATGGATTCGCGGCTGACCGAGATGGAACATGCCATGGCGGATCGCGTCACGAACAAACTGGAGCTTACGATTCAGGAACGGCAGACTCTCAACAGTCTTGGCTATGCATCACCACGCCTCGCTCCGCCGTCGGAAACAGGAGCGTTACGAGATGTTAAGGACATGCTGCCCTGGTACAACCTTCTGAATGATGCCACAGAGATGATGGACGCCGGACGATACGATCTGGCGGAGCCCATACTTCGACAGATCGTTGCGGCGGACGATCAATACTTCATGGCTCACGGTGACCTCGGACGCTGTCTCCTGCGTCTCAAGAAAACCGATGAGGCAATCGGTCATCTGCAACGAAATGTGGAGCTGGATCCCGGTGCAGATCGCGTGCGGGCAATGCTCGGTGCTGCCTTATTCCTGAAGGGTGATTACACAGCGGCGGTTGACCAGCTGGAAACGACACTTCGACTGAATCCGGAACTCTACGAAACCCAATACAATCTGGGACTGTCGCTGGAAAAGCTGCAACGTAACGAGGAAGCCATCAAGGCGTATCGCGCCTGCTTGAAAATTGTGCCCTACTTTACGCCCGCTCAGCAGCGACTCGAAGAAATTGACGCTCGATAGTCTGCAAACCAGTGAACGTCGTCGCATGAAAATCGCATTCTTTGATGCGCATTGGTAAGAACGACAACTCGCACCCATGGAGAATTGCTCATTGCTGTCAGGGATAGACTCAATGGGCTGCCACATTTTCTGCCGGGTTCCGCCCAATGTGC
>JBDNHX010000062.1:0-13689 GCA_041688565.1 Planctomycetaceae bacterium | reverse complement strand
GCTCTTCTGTGTAAGGAACCATGACTGTGTAGCTCTGTTCGTGAGCTTCAGTCACATTCTTGCAAACAGTGCGAGTTCCCTGTCGCTCTTCTGCGTAAGGAACCATGACTGTGTAGCTCTGTTCGTGAGCTTCAGTCACATTCTTGCAAACAGTGCGGGTGCCCTGTCGCTCTTCTGTGTAAGGAACCATGACCGAGTAGGTCTGTTCCTGAGGTTCAGTCACAGTACGGCAAACAGTGCGAGTGCCCTGACGCTCTTCCTGAACTGGAACATTAACAGTGACCGTCCGAGTTTCGGTAACGGTCTGTGGAACGAGAACAGTCTTCTGAACTGTTTCCCAAGTTCCGCAATCAACTGGGGCGCTTGCAACGCCGCAGCCTGAATCACAAGCCCCTGCACCACAGGAGCTGGCGCCACATGGGCTGCAGCTGGATGCACAAGGTGCTGAACAACACTTGCTGGTTTTCTTGCCGAAGCAACCACCAGCCTGAGCAGACGCCGTCATAGAGACGACAAGTGCCATTGAAAGAATAAAACGCATGCTCTGTAACTCCTCCCGAAGGTTCTTCAATCTACAACGCCACACTAAGGATAACCTGACACCCCGCCAGGACACTTAAACCACTTGAATCCAAGGCCACCATGATCTTGGGGACCTCAACGCCCTTTCGCTGGAAACGGAAAGGACCAAAACACCCCAAGGAATCTACACAACCTATTCTGCGCACAGCCTACAGAGATGCAGGCAAATTGGTAAACAAAAACTGCAGAAAATAGACAACACAGAAAATTTGGGAAGTCTGTAATGCCTGTTCCAGTTGGGCGATCCACAAAGGATTTGAAACCGAGTGTACGTCAGTCTGTATGCATCTCAAGGCTTACAACGGGGAAAGACCTCATCGAGGGGCGGGTTGGGGCTTCATTCACTTAATTAGAATCATATGATCACATTGTGTTAATTTTGTTGAACAAATGACGCGGACGATTCTCGTGACTGCTTTTTCCGCAAATCTTTGGGGTGACGTCACCTGGGTTTTGGCAGACCCGCCCGAATCCCCTAAACTCGTGCTTCAAAACGCCTGGTGCGGGACTTGCCAGCCTCTGTGGAAGAATTTTGCGAAGATCAGAAATATGAAGTTTTGCCTCGTCGATCGGATCAATTCCCTGGTCCCTGGAGAAAGCATTCAGACCATAAAAAACGTTTCTCTTGCTGAGGAATACCTGCAGGATCATTTTCCCGGGTTTTCCGTTCTGCCAGGCGTGATGATGGTGGAGTGCCTTGTTCAGTCGTGTGCATGGCTGTCGAGGGTTTCCGACGATTTTCGCTACAGCACGCTCCTGTTGAAGCAGGCGCGAGCCGTGAAGTTCAACAGCTTTTTAAAACCCGGCCAGACTCTGGAGGTCACTGCCACCGTCCGCTCTGTAAGTGATTCTTCGGCCGAGTTTATGGCATCAGGAACCGTCGGCGGGCAGTCGGCCGTCAGTGCTCGCCTTTTACTTTCCAAGCAGAATCTGGCTGATCGAAATCCGCAACTGGCAGAAAACGATCGGCGGCTGATTGCATCAATGAAAGAATTGTTCGAGCAGATTAGGGTCATCTGATACCTCGGACGGTCGCTCTTCCAGGTATCTCGTTCAGTATTCACTGCGGGCTGCCCCGCGAAACACTGCACTTCTCACACGCATTTTTCAGGTTATGAAGGACAACAGGTTATGACAGTTACGGGTCGAGTGGCTCTCGTTACAGGCGGCAGTCGTGGTATTGGTCGCGCAATAGTTGAAGCTTTGGCGCGGGCCGGTGCGAAGGTGGCGTTTGTCTACAATTCCAATTCAGCAGCCGCCGACGAAGTTGTCCAGGCTCTGGCTGCTGAAGGACACGAAACATGGGCCATTCAGGCCGATGTTCGATCGAAACCAGCTGCCGATAAAGTCGTTGCCGATGTTGTCGAAAAGTGGGGAAAGCTTGAGATCCTCGTGAACAACGCGGGAATCATTCGCGACACGTTGCTTGCTAAAATGGATTCCACTCAGTGGCAGGACGTGATTGATACGAATCTCACCAGCGTCTTCAATTTCTGCCAGGCAGCAACGCTGCAGATGATGTCTCAGAGGTACGGCCGCATCATTAACATGTCGAGCGTGGCCGCCGATGTCTCGAATCCCGGTCAGGCGAACTACGCAGCCAGCAAGGGCGGAGTGGAAGGGTTTACTCGTTGCGTGGCAACCGAGTTGGCTCGCCGCGGAGTGACTGCAAACGCGGTCGCACCTGGTTTTATCGAAACCGATATGACCGTTGCCGTAGTAAACATGGCCGGAGACGAAATCAAGAAAAAGATCCCGGTCCGTCGCCTGGGACGACCGGACGACATCTCAAATGCTGTGCTTTTCTTTGCAGCTGATGAGTCGTCTTACGTGACCGGCCAAATCCTGAAGGTGGACGGCGGACTGACTCTGGGTGGCCTGTAACTAATTTTCGAGGCCTTTTTTCTGACGTTCGGGTGTTTCAAAACCATGACGTCTGGAACTTTATGGCCTTTGTCGCAACAATAGAGGCCCCTGAAAGAATTTTTCCGACCAGCCGGGACGCTGGACGGGTGACATTGTTCAGAGGAAAAGCCGCGATAACTGGGGTTTCGCGGCGGATTGTTTTGGGTGTTGCTTTGGGGCCGATCACCAGCCCGAAGCTTCAAGCTGGGATTCTGGTGATCGCCGTTTTGGCCACTCAATTGCTGGCCGAATCAGGAGAGATTTTTCAATGCCTTCTGCTGACGAAATTTTTGACAAAGTCCGGGACACTCTGGTCGACGCTCTGGGCGTTGATGACGACGAAGTGACTCCAGTGGCGACTCTGATCGGTGATTTGGGTGCCGAGTCCATCGATTTTCTTGACATCGTTTTTCGTCTCGAGAAGAACTTCGACATCAAGATTCCCCGTGGCGAGCTGTTCCCGGAAAATCTTGCGACCGCTGACTCCGGCTTCGTAGCCGACGGCAAGGTGACGACGGACGGAATCGCTCAGTTGCGCACGAAGATGCCGCATGCAGACATCGATTCCTTCGCGAAGGATCCTGCAGTTTCAAAGCTCCCGAATCTTTTCACTGTGGACATGATCTGCAAGTTTATTGCAGCACGTCTGAAGTAAATGCCGGGTCGACGGTTGACGGCCGCATAATCACTGCATCGGGGCTGACCAAAGTGTGGCCCCGGACAGTTGACGGTTTATGGCAGCCCTATGGCTGTCGCCTGCTCAATCTGAATGCATGGCGGTCTGTTTCACTGGATCCGTGAGCCTCCTTACTTAACCGGGTAGTTCCATGCGCTGGTACTGGATCGACAAGTTTATCGAATTTGAATCTGGCAAGCGCGCGCGATCGGTGAAGAATGTGTCGCTGGCAGAAGAGCATCTGCATGATCATTTCCCTGGGTTTCCTGTGATGCCGGGTTCGCTGATGATCGAGGGTATGGCGCAGACCGGCGGCATTTTGCTCGGTGAGCATTTTAAGTTTGAATACAATGTGATCCTGGCGAAGGTTCCAAAGGTCACTTTTCACAGCTGGGCCTGCCCCGGTGATCAGCTGATTTATACGGCCGACCTGCACGACGCGCGTCTCGAAGGCGGCAGCGTCACGGTGACGGCCATGGTGGGTGAGCGACTTGTTGCGGATGCAGAAATTGTGTTCGTCCATTTGAATTCGGACGACCCGCAACTCAGTCGTATTGATCAGAAGAACTTTGTGTTTCGCATGAACCTGCTTGATATTCTGACCGTCGGTAAGGCGGGTTCCGGTGAACAAACAGCGGTTCTCTAAACGCAGTCTCAAAACGCAGACCGAACACAGAATTTCGGTGCTGCTTTTTGATCATGAATCAGGAGACACACAATGAAGCGTCGAGTGGTTGTTACTGGTGTTGGCTGTCTGACGCCGATTGGCAATGATGTCAATTCCATGTGGAAAGCACAGCAGGAAGCGTGCAACGGAGTTGGCGCAATCTCGCATTTTGATGCGTCTCATTTTCCGACCAAATTCGCGGCTGAAGTACGCGGCTTTGATTTCGATTCCTGCGTGGATGACCCATCGCGTTTCGCCGAAGCGGGAAGAAATGTTCGCTTCGCCATCGGAGCCGCCAAACAGGCTGTTACCGACGCCGGAATTCACGACGATCGAAATTTTGATCCGGCTCGTTTCGGCGTGTACTTGGGCGCTGGCGAAGGTCAGCAGGATTTCATGCAGTTCATGAATCTTGTCGCCGGGTCTTACAAGGATGGACAAGCCGATCTGCAGAAGTTCACCACGGAATTCATCAAGAGCATGAATCCCCGGTTCGAACTTGAGCTCGAGCCCAATATGCCGGCCGCTCATTTGTCCAGCCTGTTCAATGCCCAGGGACCAAACCTCAACTGCCTGACCGCCTGTGCGGCATCCAGTCAGGCAATTGGCGAAGCGACGGAAATTATTCGACGTGGTGATGCCGATCTGATGCTGTCCGGGGGGTCTCACAGCATGATCCATCCGTTCGGCGTGACAGGATTTAATCTGCTGACAGCATTGTCGGAACGGAATTCTTCGCCTCAGACGGCTTCGCGGCCCTTCGATTTGAATCGCGATGGCTTCGTTCTGGGCGAAGGCGCCGGGATGCTGATCCTTGAAGAATTGGAACACGCGAAGGCTCGTGGCGCAAAGATTTACGGTGAAGTGCGTGGCTACGGTTCCACAGCCGATGCGTTCCGGATCACCGACATTCATCCGGAAGGTCGCGGCGCGATCAGTTGCATCAAGATGGCATTGCGAGATGCCGAGATGAATCCAGAAGAAATCGGTTACGTGAATGCTCACGGGACCAGCACCAAAGTCAATGACCACGTGGAAACCATGGCCGTCAAAGGCGGGCTGGGTGAGCATGCGTGGAAAACTCCGGTTTCCAGCATCAAAAGTATGATGGGACATCTGATTGCCGCGGCTGGCGCGGTTGAAGCCATTACATGCCTGATGGCCATTCGAGATGGCGTTTTACCTCCCACAATTAACTATGAAACTCCGGACCCGGAGTGTGATCTGGACTACATTCCCAATCAAGCCAGACAGACTCGGATTAAAGCAGCATTGTCGAACAGCTTCGGTTTTGGCGGACAAAATGTGGCTCTGATTCTTTCCGAATTCAAGGGCTGATAACGATGTCTTTCGGCACTCATCCAATGAGTGCCCTATGCCTCTCGCTGATGCGGAGTTACAGTGGTGGTGATCTACCTGGTCATCGGAATTCTCATTGCCACGTTCATTTTTGAACGCGCGTTCAGACGCTTTGTAGCTCCGAAAATTCGTGACATTTTCGAAAACATGCCGCCGTTCAATGTTCCCGTTGAACCAGAAAATGCAGCCGCTCGCCGTGTGGAATTCAAAACTGCTGACGGATTAGTTCTCCGAGGCAGTCTGCTCAACGCAGAAATTCAGGACGCCGCGGGGCTGATTTTGTTTTTACCCGAACTGCACGGCAATCATTGGATGGCCCAGCGATACTGCCAGGCGTTTCTGAACGAACGCTTTATCGTGCTTTCATTTGACTTCAGGAATCAGGGCGAAAGCGATACTCTCGCCGGGTACGCGCCCATCCACTGGATGACCGAGTACGAAATGGCGGATGTGGAAGCTGCGATGGAGTTCATTGGATCCAACGAGCAGCTGGCCGAGCTTCCGATTCTGGCGTATGGGATCAGCCGTGGTGGCGTTGCCGCATTGCTGGCAGGTTGCCGCTATCCGCGGATTCGCGCGGTGATCGCTGACAGCGCGTTTGGCACAATGGCGATGATTTGCTTCTTTGTCGATCGCTTTGTGAAACACGTCATTCCGGAATGGGTTTATTTTTTGCTTCCCAAATGGCATGTCAACATGACGCTGCGACAGGGCGTGCGACTCAGCGAGTCCGGTCGCAACTGCCGTTACGCTCATCTGGAGTCGGAAGTAAAAGGGCTGGAATCCGCAAACGTGCTGCTCATTTCTGGAGCCCGGGATTCGTATGTGACGCCCGAGATTGCTCGTCGTCTGCATGAGATGATTGGAAGTGAAGCGGACCTCTGGATTGTCCCGGGTGCCAAGCATAATATGTCGCGCGGTCTGCAAACGGACGAATACGACCGCAGAATTCTTGCCCACGCTCGAAAATGCCTGAATGCCGAATCTGACGCTTCCGTGAAAGAAGGATTGGGATCCGGCCCGGCAGCTGTCAGCAGAATGAGCGAGCGACTGGCTTCGCAGGGCCTATAGCCCGGTTGCTTCAATCTTGCAGCGGAACGCACTGGACCTTTGGCCAACCGCACTGAAAACGCGATCAACTGGCTTGATCGAATGGGCTTTTGTTGCCTGAATGCAGTTCGGCGGCAGTGTGTGAGCGAACTCAAATTGTCAAGGCGTTGAACAACAATACACTACCGAGCAGAAAGCCATAGGATAGGCTTCCAGCCTGTTTTACGTTGACAGGCTGGAAGCCTGTCCTACGAATAAAAAAAGCTCAGCAGCGTTCAGTCGTCGACTTCGCTTGTTCCTCCACCAGATGCAAACAGGACAAAGTCCAGCCATGCTTTTTTTTCGTCGCTCAATAATTCCTGCAATGTGCGCAATTGCCTTTGTGCTGCAATCACTTCAAGCGGCAGAACCCGCGCGGCGGTTTATTGCCGCCGATTCGTCTCGCGGCCGAGTGGCAATCATTGGTGAAGATGGAAAGACGGAATGGGACTACAAAATCGGGCCGCTGCATGATCTGCACGTGCTTCCGAACGGCCATGTGCTTCTGCAGACCTCCTGGACAGACGTCGCCGAAGTGAATCCGGCCAACAATGAAATTGTCTGGCGTTACGATGCAAAGTCGCGGCCTGAAAATAAAGACAAGGCACTGGAAATCCATGCGTTCCAGCGGCTGGCCAATGGCACCACAATGGTCGCCGAATCAGGGCCAGGCAACGTTGTTGAGATTGGTGCGGATCTGAAATTAGTTCACAGCATGTCACTGCAAGTCACGCAACCGGACGCTCACCGCGACACTCGTCTGGTTCGAAAGCTGGCCTCGGGAACTTATCTCGTCTGTCACGAAGGCGACGGGCTGGTGCGTGAATACGATCCGTCGGGAAAGACGGTCTGGGAGTATGCTGTGCCGCTGTTTGATCGCAAGCCGGCCGGTGGTCACGGTGTCGAAGCATTTGGCAATCAATGTTTCTCGGCCGTTCGTTTGCCGAGTGGCAACACTTTGATTGGCACCGGCAACGGCCACAGCATTCTAGAAGTGACTCCTGCTGGCCAGATCATCTGGAGTCTTCATCAGAATGATCTGCCAGGAATTCAACTTGCCTGGGTCACATCTCTGCAGGTGCTGCCGAGTGGAAATATTCTGATTAACAATTGCCACGCCGGTCCGACGAATCCGCAGCTGATTGAAGTGAGCCGGATGAAGCGTGTGGTCTGGTCGTTCACAGACTTCGATCGCTTCGGCGATTCTCTAACGAACTCGCAGATTCTGTCCGTTGACGGTCACGCGGTCCCGTTGTCCGGAGAAAAGCTGCTCCGTTGATTCTGCAATGGCTCGCAGCCGCTGGAGTGCTCACAGCCGTTCTGTGGGTCGCCGGCACAGCCGTTTTTCTGCCGATGGTGCAGCTTCTGCAGGATCTCTCGTGAGTTTCGAAGATGCAGTTTTTCCCGACCGGACTGGATTTTCCGTTCCGGAAACTGCGATTCTTAGCGGGGGAACCCGCTGACTTGGGCCTTCGGCAACGCTATAATCTTGCATTCCATCCGCGTTTTCGACCGAAAAGGCCGGAACGAGTCAACACACAGTGCCGGCGACTCGCTGCACTCCCTGAAAACTTACTTTTATCAAACAAGTTCCAATGTCTGACAAACGCAATCTGTTCAATAAAGTCTGGGACCTGCACACTGTTCAAACACTGCCAGGCGGGCAGACACAGCTGTTCATCGGGCTGCACCTGATTCATGAAGTGACCAGTCCCCAGGCGTTCGAGATACTTCGTGATCGAAAGTTGAAAGTCGTTTTCCCGGAACGCACCATTGCGACGGTTGACCACATCGTACCGACCTCCAACCAGCTGCGTCCGTTTCAGGACGACCTGGCCGAACAGATGATGTCGGCGATTGAGAAAAACTGTAAAGATTTTGGCGTGACGCTGCTGGATCTGAAAGATGATCGCCAGGGGATCGTCCACATTGTCGGTCCAGAGCAGGGATTGACTCAGCCGGGTATGACGATCGTCTGCGGCGACAGCCACACCAGCACTCACGGGGCGTTTGGAAGCATCGCAATCGGGATTGGCACCAGCAACGTCGCCGAAGTGCTTGCGACTCAGACGATGTTCCTTAACCGTCCGAAGGTTCGCCGCGTTGTCGTGAATGGTGATCTGGCTCCGGGCGTGTATGCCAAGGACGTGATCCTTTACATCATTCAAAAGCTGGGTGTTCAGGGCGGCGTTGGTTACGCCTACGAATTTGCCGGGACAACCTTCGATGCAATGTCGATGGAAGAACGAATGACCGTCTGCAACATGAGCATCGAAGGCGGGGCACGTTGCGGCTATATCAATCCGGACCAGAAGACGGTCGACTATTTGAAGGGGCGTCCGTTTTCTCCCAAGGGGGCGGAATTCGACAACGCGGCCGCGTGGTGGCTCAGCCTTGCCTCGGGCGAGGACGCTCAGTTTGACGATGTGGTCGAATTCACTGCCGCAGAAATCGAACCAACAGTCACCTGGGGCATTACGCCGGCTCAATCTGTTGGCGTCAGTCAGCCGTTGCCGAAAGTCAGCGAAGTGAAGGCTGACGAGCAAAAACTGATCCGGGAAGCTCTGGACTTCATGGGCATGACGGAAGGTCAGCCGATCAAGGGCACGAAGATCGACGTCGCGTTCATTGGTTCCTGCACGAACGGCCGTATCTCCGACCTGCGCGAAGCCGCACGCGTTGTCGAAGGGCACCATGTGTCGCCGCATGTGAAGGCCATCGTGGTGCCTGGATCTCAAATCGTTCGCAAACAGGCGATGGAAGAAGGCCTGCATCTGATTTTTGAAGCGGCCGGTTTTGAATGGCGTGAAGCTGGCTGTTCAATGTGTCTGGCAATGAACCCGGACAAGCTGAAGGGCCGCGAAGTTTGCGCGTCTTCCAGCAATCGCAACTTCAAAGGTCGCCAGGGAAGCCCGACCGGCAGAACTCTGCTGATGAGCCCCGCGATGGTGGCCGCAGCCGCCATTGAAGGCCATGTCACGGATATCCGTGAGTTTGCCGGGGCTGCTGTTTAAGGGATGCAGTCGCCAGGCAATCCTGCTTGACGAAGCGATCGCAAATCTTCCAAATCAACTTCACTTTGAATTTATAAATCGATTAAACATGGCCATTAACGAAATCAAATCTGTCACCGCAACCGGCATAGCTCTTTTGCTCGACGACATCGACACGGACCGCATCATTCCCGCACGCTTTCTTCGTTGCGTGACCTTCGACGGGCTGGGTGAGCATGCGTTTGAGGACGACCGTCAGCAGGACAAGAATCATCCATTTGACAAGCCGCAGTTTCAGGGAGCCGGAATTCTGGTTGCCGGGCGAAACTTCGGTTGCGGTTCATCGCGTGAGCACGCGCCTCAGTCGTTGATGCGCTGGGGCATCAAGGCGATTCTGGCGGAGTCGTTTGCGGAGATCTTTTTTGGCAACTGCGGATCGTTGGGCATCCCGGCAGTGAAGGCCGCGCGAGCCGACCTGGAAACACTTTCTGCAGCCATCGACTCAAATCCATCGCTGCAAATAACGCTTGATCTGCAGCAGTTGAAGGTCACAGCGGACGGAATTTCTTTCGCCGTCAGCATGCCCGAAAGTGCTCGCGACGCACTTGTTACCGGCCAGTGGGATTATCTCGGCCGCCTGCTCAGCGCCGCCGATAAAGTCACGGCACACGCCACAAAGATCCCCTACCTGACAGGATTTCGCGTATAGAAAATTGGTCAATAACATGTTCCTTCTCCCCCGCGGGCAACGCTTAGCCAAAGTGTTAACAAAGAGGCCTGACCCCTGATGCTCCCTTGGCCTCAGACTTGACGTTGCTCGCCTCGCAAAATAGCCTCAGTCAATGTTGATGTGAGTTAACATCGACATCCCACCGACTCGAATCCCGCCCCAGCCGCCTGAGGATCAACCCGATGCGATTGCAGTCTAATGATTGTCGGCTTCTTCTTGCAGTTTTGTTCTGGCTAATCGCGATAGCACCCGGCATAGCGGCGGATCTGGACACCAGCCCGCTAACGCCGCCCGTTTTTGAAACGGACGTTCGGGCCATACTGAAAACTCACTGCTGGCAATGCCACGGCGAGGAAGAAAAGCCCGAAGGGGCACTCGACGCGCGGCTCGCCACATTTTTACTGAAGGGTGGCGATACCGGGCCAGCCGTTGTACCGGGAAACCACGCGGAAAGCTTGCTCTACAATCGCATCGTGACAGGGGAAATGCCTCCAGGAAAAGTAAAGCTTTCCTCACGTGAAGTTGACATCATCGCCCGCTGGATTGATGGTGGTGCCGTCGTGGTGAATCCCGAGCCGGAATCGCTCGCGCCCGGAGACATTTTCACCAATCAGGACCGGCAACATTGGTCGTTCCAACCCGTCAAACGTCCCCCGCTTCCCTCGGTCGCTCGCCCTGAGTTAGTCCGCACCCCAATCGACGCATTCCTTTTGTCCGAATTGGAAAATCGCCAGCTCTCGTTCAGTGCCGAAGCAGACCGCGCGACGCTCATGCGCCGTTTGAGTTTCGACTTAACCGGCCTACCCCCATCTCCCGAGGACGTCGATCGCTTCGTCCATGATCCGTCTGGTGATGCTTACGAGCGATTGGTCGAGCGGTTGCTCACGTTGCCTCAATATGGCGAACGTTGGGCACGACACTGGCTGGACATCGTTGGTTACACTGATAGCGATGGCTACACCTCGCTGGATACCGAGCGAAAATGGGCTTGGAAATATCGCGATTATGTGATTCGTTCGCTGAATGCGGATAAACCCTGGAACCAATTCATTGTGGAGCAAATCGGTGGGGATGAATTATTGTTTCCTCCCTATAAAAATCTCACACCCGAGCAGGCGGATCTTCTTGTCGCAACCGGCTTCCTGAGAATGGGTCCCGATGGAACTGGCGATGCAACCGCTGATCAAAATCTGGCGCGAAACGATGTCATCGCGGAAACGATCAAAATTACGTCAACATCGCTGTTGGGCCTGACCGTTGGCTGTGCCCAATGCCATTCGCATCGATTCGACCCGATTTCGCACGTCGACTACCATCGGCTGCGCGCAGTATTTGAACCTGCTTACGATTGCCAGAACTGGCGTGGACCGCAGGCACGACTGACTTCACTTTGGTCCGACGAAACTCAAGCGATCGCGACCGCGATGGACCAGGAATATAGTGAAATTGAAAAGCAGCACGGCGAAGCGTTAGATCAACTTGTCAAAGAAATTTTTGATAGAGAATTGGCTCGGCTTCCAGCGGAACTACAGCCCCTCGCTCGTGTGGCCCGTGAAACCCCCGCAAAAGATTGGACCCCCGAACAACTGCAATTGATTAAAGAATATCCCTTTCTGAATGTCAATCGCGGGTCCGTGTCCCTTTATTTCCCCGATCGGCTCACAGAATTCACCAAGATCTGGGATGAAAAGAAGGCGACAAATCGAGCGCGACGCCCCGATGAAGACTACGCTCATTGTTTGACGGAAGTCCCGGGACAAATGCCGGTCACCAAACTCTTTTTTCGAGGCGATTTTAATCAGCCGCGACAGGAAGTGCTCCCCGGGGTGCTAAGCGTCCTGAATACCGCGAATTTGGTGATTCCGAACGATGATCCTGCGATCCCAACAAGTGGTCGACGATTAGCATTCGCCCGGCATCTCACCGATGGGCAACACCCGCTCGTTGGCCGCGTGCTGGTCAATCGATTCTGGATGCACCATTTTGGTCGAGGAATTGTTGCGACGCCGAGTGATTTCGGATTCGCGGGCGAGCGACCTTCGCACCCGCAATTGCTGGATTGGCTCGCGGATGAATTTGTACAAAGCGGCTGGAAGCTGAAATCGCTCCACCGACTAATCGTACTCTCAACGGCATATCGACAGCAATCTATTCGCGAGCCGTCAGCCAATCAGATCGATCCCGACAACCGATTGCTCGCACGATTCCCGGTATTGCGACTCGACGCGGAAACCATTCGAGATTCGCTGCTAGCTTTCTCAGGTCGACTGAACTTGAAGTTATATGGAGCTCCCGTATCAGTCACACCCGATGAGGTCGGCCAAATCATTTTAGGTCCCGACAACCGGGATGCCGCCGGGTATCGGTCGATCAAGGCCGTCCCACTTGGCGAGGAAGAATTCAGACGCAGCGTTTACATTAAGGCAAGGCGGACGATGCCGTTGAGCATGATGGAACCATTCGATGTGCCGGTCATGTCTCCAAACTGCCAATTGCGAGCGTCGTCAACCGTCGCCCCACAAGCACTCTTCATGATGAATAACACGATCGTCTCGACCGAAGCCGATTTGATTGCAGAACGAGTCATTCGCGAAGCGGGTCCAGCTACTGTCGACCAGTTCCGGAGAGCCTGGAAACTCGTGATCGGACGCGATCCTGACGAAAGCGAACAGGAAGCTGGCATACAGTTCCTTGTCGCCGCGACGCCCACAGGCGATGGCACCCTACCTGCGGTGATCGAGCCAGCCGCCAAACTGGCCGCTGAACGACTCAGATTGGCGCATTTTTGTCACGCGCTGCTATGCTCGAATGCCTTCCTTTACGTTGACTGACGAACCATGATGAATCATTCACGACGACATTTTCTGACTCAACAAGCGTTTGGAATCGGCGGCCTCGGTCTCGCTTGGTTGCTTCAGCAAGATCTCGCCAATGCGGCTCCGCCGGTCCCTGGAAAAGATCGCGAAAAGTATGATCTTTTGCCTCGTCCCTCAGCCCAACCGCCTCAGGCTCGCGCGATGATCTCAATGTTCATGCAGGGCGGCCCCAGCCAGATTGACTTGTTTGACCCCAAACCGGAACTCACCCGTCGCCATATGCAGTCGTATACCGGCGACATTCAGATTGATAGTCCTGCAGAAGCGACTTCCAAACTGTTCGGAAGTCCGTGGAGATTCAAGGCTCACGGCGAATCGGGAATGGAACTGAGCGAACTGCTGCCAAATCTGGGGTCTGTTGCCGATGACATCTGTCTAATCCGATCGATGCAGACAGGGGTCAATAATCACGTGCAGTCGATCCACGCCATCAACACGGGTAAAATCGATGCCGGTCGACCGGGGCTTGGCGCATGGATGACGTATGCCCTCGGCTCGGAAAGTCAAAACCTTCCTGCCTACGTTGTGCTCAAAGATCCCGGCGGTCTTCCCGTGGTTGGTACGGAAAATTGGAGTAGCGGCTGGTTGCCTTCAGTGTATCAAGGGACTGTCGTTCGCCCGGAGGAGCCGCGAATTCTGAACCTTGATCCGCCAACACATCTCCGCGGTGAAGTTCAGGAACGATTCCTGAGCTATCTGCAGGGCGTTAACCGCAAGCATCTCGAGAAGCATCCTGGCGAGCACGATCTTTCCGCCCGCATTCAGACCTATGAACTCGCCGCTCGCATGCAGGTCTCCGCAAAGGAAGCGCT
>JBDNHX010000453.1:0-2087 GCA_041688565.1 Planctomycetaceae bacterium | reverse complement strand
TGCGGCAATTGCCAGCGGACTGTTTGACACCAGCCACCTTGTCGCCGATCTGCAGGCGTGTCTGAATGCGGTAGAAATGGGCCGGCGTCAGTTTCGTGAGATTGCAAGAATCTCCGGACTGGTGTTTCAGGGATATCCGGGGCAACAAAAATCGGCAAAGCAACTTCAGGCGAGCAGTGGTCTGCTGTTCGACGTTTTCACCAACTACGATCCTGAAAATCTGTTACTGCATCAGTCGCGAGCCGAAGTTCTGGAACGCCAGCTGGAACATTCTCGATTGCTGACCACACTGCAGTCACTTCAGAACGCTCAGCTGCTGCGACTGAAACCCGACCGCTTCACACCCCTGGCTTTCCCCTTGATTGTCGCCCGGCTCCGCGACCGACTGTCAACCGAATCGCTCACCGCCCGCATCGCGAGGATGACAATTCAGCTGGAAAAAGCGGCTGGGAAATGAGTGGCCCACGGTTGTGGTTGTTTACAAGCTCGAAGCGCCAGCGAGTGCGCTGTATTGACATCCGTCACTCGCTGCAGTCGGTTTTACGGACCCTATTCGCAATATGACAGGGCAATCAGGCAATACGCGGTCACCAAATTGGGATCACCTTCATACCAGCGGTCGGCCGGATTGACCCAGCTGCCGTTTTTCTGTTGCAGAGCCGCCAGCTTTTCCGAAAGATCTTTTTTCCATGCGTGCTTTACGCCTTTGTCGTCTTCAAACTCTTCGGAACTGACAACGGACAACGTCTTGGCCATGGTTTGGTAGTAGTAGAACAATCCCTGCTGGCCCATGCCCGGATTTTCTACCAGCGTGTAATGCTTCCGCAGCCAGCCATTGGCTGCCTTGACTCGCTGATCGTCCTTCGTCAGGCCTGCGTAGATCATGCTCTTCAGCCCGGCGTACGTGATGCTGCCGTACGATTTGTGACCGCCGTTGTCGGTGATGCCAGCTTTGGATTCTCCGCCTTTGGCAGGCGTGTAGATGAAACCGCCATCATTCACTTTGCCAGCAAATGGAAGCTGATTGTGAGCCGATTCAAGATTCTGGGCTCGGGAAACAAAGACCAATGCCTTCTGCATCGCGGGGTCATCCTTTGAGACGCCAGCCTTGTGCAGGGCTTCGATCAGAAACTGCGTGTTCGACATGTCGGGACGCTGTTTGCTGTCATACCCGCCGCCGCCAAATGCCCCATCAGTGGTTTCGATCCCTTCGCCTTCGTCCCACTGGAGGCCTCGCAGAAAAAGTTCTGCTTTCTTGATCACTTCGTCGAACTGCCCGCTTTTGTTGGCTTCTGTCAGGGCGAGAATGGCGATGCAGGTTTCGTAATTCTGATGTCGACTTTCCGGCGTATGAATTCCGCCCGTGGCCTGTTGTTTGGCGACCAGAAAATCCAGGCTTTTCTTCACCAGCGGGTCTTCCGTTGTCTTGCCGGACATGAGCAGCGATGTTGTGACAAGCCCCGAGATGCCGACCGCGTCCGGCGATGTCCACGATCCGTCGGCCGCCTGAGTGATCTCAAGAAACTGCATGGCCTTCTGCTGCATCTCATCAATGGTCTGAGCCATCGCCGAGCTACTTTGAACGAGTGTGATGACGCACAAGGAAAAAATAGTTGTGATTCGCATCGTCAGTTGATCCATCGTGTTCTTGATAAGTTGAGTATCCGCTTCGCAGGAAATTCCGCCTGGTCTGAAGGAATTTCCGCCGCGAACCTTCGTTGTGGGATTCCGAACAGGATACCGTTTAGCCACGAGAACGGAACTGCGAACGCTGTGCCAGAGTTGAGGAGGGCCGGTTTTCAGTTTTCAGTTTTCAGTTTTCAAATCAAAAATCAAAAATCAAAAATCAAAAATCAAAAATCGCTGCTAGTCCCCAAAGCGGTTATTATTCTTCAGCGGATAGCCATTGAGGAACGAGCGGCCGTCGCTGCTTTTTCGGCCTTCGGGCTGGATGCTTAGAATTTCCAACCAGCCGTCTGACGTCCACACCAGCGGCCGGCCTTCGCAATCTGCAAGACATCCAGGCTCCGTCGCTGCGGCAGGCAGCAGACCATCCGGCGCGACGGAGACCTGTTGAATGAGACAAC
>JBDNHX010000452.1:0-3707 GCA_041688565.1 Planctomycetaceae bacterium | reverse complement strand
GGATGCCGTCTGCGTTTGAAGTGCGAAAACCTGCAACATGGTTATGCGTTTAAGGCTCGCGGCGCCTGCAATGCCGTCTTTAGTCTGTCGGACGAAGAGGCCAGCCGCGGCGTTGTGACGCATTCTTCTGGTAACCACGCTGCGGCCTTGGCTCGAGCGGCGGTGTTGCGTGGAATTGCCGCTCATATTGTGATGCCGCATAATTCTGCGCGAGTCAAGCTGGAGGCTGTTCTCGCGCTGGGCATCGATCCCATTCTGTGCGAACCGGACTCCGCATCGCGTGAAGCCGCTGCGGCACGAGTCCAGCAGGAAACCGGTGCCACTTTGATTCACCCGTTTAACAATCGGCAGGTCATTGCCGGGCAGGGAACGGCAGCACTCGAAATGCTACAGCAGGCTCCGGATGTTGACACGATCGTCGTTCCGGTTGGTGGCGGCGGATTGTTATCAGGAGTCCTGATCGCAGTCAAAACTCTTCGCCCGGACATCCGCGTCATCGGTGCCGAGCCAGCTCTGGCCGACGACGCGTTTCGAAGTCTGAAGTCAGGGAAAATTGAACCGGCCCTAAGGACGGACACGATCGCAGATGGGCTGAGAACGCCGCTTGGGACGCTGACGTTTCCAGTGATTCAGCAACTGGTGGACGAAATCCTGTGTGCTGATGAGCAGGTGATCATCCACGCCACTCGCCTGCTGGCAGAACGCGTCAAACTCATCGCCGAGCCCTCCGGGGCAGTCCCGTTAGCCGTGATGCTGCAACACTCGCCGCAGTTTGCTGGCCGAAATGTCGTGGCACTCATTTCCGGCGGCAACCTGGACACTCCCGGTTAAGCATCGTGCAGCTTTTTAGAGTCGCCTTTCGCTCCGCGAAAGCAGCGTCCTCGCAACTTTCGCAGAGCGAAAGGCGACACTTATTTTCCGCTCGATGCTGAGCTAACCGGCACAGCTGCTTTTCGCTATGAATCTTATGAAAATGGCGGTGCTGGCTACTGACACTCTGCTTTGGCTGCTTGAGGGAAATTCCCAACTTAGTCCGCTTGCGATGGGCTTGCTGGTGGATCCCCAAAAATGCATTGTCATGGCTGAGGTAGTAGTTGAACGGTGTCAGCGATGACGTGGCCGTTTGTGCTGGCGTTGGAAATGGTGATGGTGAGCTGATCGTTGCGTTTCAGTTCATAGTATCCCAGCGGATGAAAGAGTCCGTCGATCTTTGGTGGTAGTTTTTGGTTGACTGTTTGAGTTGAAGAATGGCCAATGTGCGTGACAGTGATGGGCACATTGGTGGCTCTGTTGGGATTTGCGGAATAGCTCATTCGCAATGCAAACGGGCCAGCCGTGGGGGCCTTGATGGTCCATGTGATGGACTTCTCGCCTTTTTCCAGATCGCCGTCGTGAATGTAATCCACTCCGACATACTTACCGGCAGATGAACTGCGAGCCCATGCTCCGGTCACCATCGCCTCTGCGTCATCCAGCACGATTCCAGGCAGACTCTTTTGGGAAATGGCCTCCTTAACGGGAATTCCTGGCGGAAGATCCAGAACCTGCCCGTCCTTCAGCAACTGCTCTCGCAATGCGGCAAAGGGAAGCGTCTGCAGATCTGTGTTGGTTGCCATGGCCTGAACGGCGGCCGTTGCTGCGCTTTGCCCAAGAATCATGAACACGGGCTCCATTCGGATTGAGCCGTAGGCAATGTGCGATGAAGAAAGGCAGACGGGAATAGAAAGATTGGTCGCCTGACCCCTGGCCGGAACAATCGAACGATAGCTGATCAGATAAGGACCACCCGGCGACACCTGCACGTCGCCCTCATTCTGCACAAATCCATCAGCCGTTACGAAGCGTCGGACGTTGTGCGAATCCATGTTGTAACTGCCCAGCCCGACAGAATCCTCGACGATGCGAACTCGCCGACAGTCCGCTTCTGTCACCACATAATCGCTGACCATGCGGCGGGCCTCGCGAATATAAAGCTGGTGAGGCCAGTTGCCGTTATCGGTGAACTCGTCAGCCGGAAGTCCCCACTGAGCCATCTCTTTGCGAATCGAATCCGGCACGCGCGGATGATTGGCAAGACTCCACATCAGGCCCTTCTGATAATCCTCATGGTCCTGAACGATGGCTTCTCGTTCGGCGTAACTCGCCTCCGGATACTTGTCGTTGCCGCCGAGATAGTCAGTCGACACCGCACAATTGTTGTTCGTATCCGTCTTTCCATTGGGCATCATGTCGGGACTCATGGGAAAACGCAGATCGCCCGCTTCAAAATTGCGAAACAGCAGTTCATAGCGTTTTTCATCGTAATTCGCGGGCTTTGGAAACGGCAGACGATTCGCGGGCGCGTTGCTCATGCACATCCGAAAGCAATAGGCCTGAACGCGATGATCTCCGGTGCCATCCACACCTGGACCTGTCTCTTCGATACCGGGCAGTAACCCGCTCGCCGAGTCCCCCGGCTTCAGATAAGGATCGACATTCTTTGTGAAGCGATGATTGTGGACGTTGGCCTTCACCTGATTGCCGTTGAGTTGTTCACCGTAGAGCTCGTTTGATTCGCGGCCGACAGTAAACCGGACCTCGGCGGCGGCCATCAGATCGCCTTCATAGGTGGCATCAATAAATTGTTTGCCCGTGATTTGTTTTCCGGACTCCATCGTAATTGACTGAACTCGATCGGAATTTATAGCAACTCCGGATGTGCGGTCGAGACGTTCCTGCATGAGAACCGTGACTTTGGCCTCCTTCAGTATGTCAAGAAAGATGGCTTCCGCAACTTTGGGCTCAAAAGTCCACATTGCATCTTCGCTTGATCGATAGCGGGCATACTCCGACGCCTTCTGGTGAACCCATGCGGCTGGATTGTCATAATGCTTTCGAACTCGCTGATAGAATTCTCTGGAAATCCCTCCGATGACTCGCTTGTCACCGCTGTCCGTAAAACCCAGACCGCTGGACGTTAGGCCACCGATGTGTTTTCCCGGTTCAATCAAAATGACCGAATGGCCCATTCGTGAGACCTGAACAGCGGCCGCCACGCCGGCCGAGGTGCCACCGTAGACAATGACGTCCGCGGAGCTGTCCTCAGGCTTCGGCTGTGCAGTGATTCCGGAGGCTGTCAGCCTGAAACTGGCAACGAGCCCTGCCAGCAGCAGCAGAGCCAATCGGCGGGACGAAAGCAGCGGGAGCTTCAAAGAACGCATGGGACATGCCTCTGGCAGAAAGATTACGGTGAGCTACAGGACATTGCTCGCAGATTTCAGGGACAGCTGATGCAGTCTATGAGCAACCGTCGTCGGATTCAAAACAGACCGCGCTGGCGGAGCAGCGCGGTGGTGATTCACGGCAGGCAAGCCGGGGATTTGTCCTCAATTCCTGCGACCAGGAGTGAAGACGTGCGTTGCATTTTTGCCATTCCTTGATGGGACGGTTGCAGGAGTCCTGACAATAGTGACGGAGCGTGCGTCGATGAAAGAGGACTGTGCATGGGTTTCCTTGGATGCAGCAGCCGTTTATTTCTCCCAGGTGGCGTAATCGGCACTTCAGATTGTGCAGATTTGTGGTGATCGGAAGATGCGGCCACAGTTGTGAGCTAATGTTGCCATAAGTCATCCTCGTTCTTCCGAGAACGCTGGATTGTCTTATTGATGATGCCGATCGGCCTCAGCACCAGAAATTTCAGGACTGAACACCATGAGTATGTTCGAGAG
>JBDNHX010000451.1:0-24581 GCA_041688565.1 Planctomycetaceae bacterium | reverse complement strand
TCGCTCAGCGAAACGGGTGGTGCTAGTGGTCTGTCACAGCTAAATTTTAGGGTACGACGGACTTCCAGTCCGTCGACAAAGGTTACCGCCGACGGACTGGAAGTCCGTCGTACAAGCAATGCTCAACCCTAAATTTAACGCGTGACAGACCGCTGGGACCGATCGTCGTGTCGTGCCAGCCCGCGTCAGTGGAGTTGGCGCGGCAGTAGGCTTCGAAGTAGTTGACGGGCATCTCGCCTTTCGGCCGATGCGGGCCCTGGATAACGAGCCAGTTCTTGTCCCGAGCGAGGGTGAAGGTCGGGTGATTGAGCAAGGGCCGCTCGACTCGAGAGCACGAGCAGTGAAGCAAAGAGCAAAAAAGGCACCAGGAGTGTTCGTTTGGCGGGGGGACGCAATCGATGGAGAGATACCGACGCAGGCCGCCGCTTGCGAAGGCAAACAGGCGGTGATTATTGATAAACATCGCCCACCACGAAACCGCCCTCGGCACGCCCGCTGTCGCAGTCGAATGGAAACAACCGAAGACTCTACTGAAGAAATCCCGTCGAGATTTTTTCCCTCAGGCCAAAACGCTGGAACTTGGTAAGTGGGAGGGGACTTTGAGCAAGGCAAGGGTTGCCTCAATCATGACCGCCCCACTTTCTGGCAGCGGCAATACATTACGCGGCTTTGGAGCAACGTTGCAGTTGACCAAAAAACTTAGACCGGGCGAACGAATCGAAGTCGGTCGCCGTCAACAGTTTCGATAACGTCCAGCGTTCGGCGAGTCACCCGGCGAGCGGTGGATGGTGCGAGCAGCAGAACCGATTGGCCGCCGTGAGCGAAGACGACGTCGCCTTTCTGCTCGGTGTCAGGCCGGAATTTCACGTGGCCGTTCTTCACAGTCATTCGCACAGCGGTTCCTTCCGGCTGAGCCTTGAGCTTGCCGTGAAGTCTTGAAAACGCGGTGGCGGTGATCGTTACCATAAAAATATCTCCAGAAAAACAACGGGCACAACAATTAAATCAAAGGGCATCCAGGAGGGCCGATCGACGGGCGGGCACCGGACCGGCACCAGCAGGTCGGGAGTCGTCGCGTGAACGGGCTTCATTAACGGTGATCGAGCGACCGCCAACTGACTGGCCGTTCATCCGGGCGATTGCTTCTTCGGCATCGTCCATTCCATGCATCTGCACAAAAGCAAATCCACGTGGAGATCCAGACTCGCGATCCGTCGCCATTCGCACCGAGGCGACTCGGCCATAGCGTCCAAAGGCACGCTGAATTTCGGCTTCCGTGGTCGTAAAGGACAGGTTGCCAACAAAAATAGTGGTCATGAAAGTTTCCAGCCCGAATCGGGCTATTGTGTGGCATCGCCACAACCATAGACAGCAGGTTCGCAATTCCAGCCATCGCGGCTCACATGGGCAGCAGACAGCGGTGCAAACCATCGATCTCACCGAAAGGTGAGTTGGTGACGCAGCCTGATGGACGGCTTTCGGTTTCGACGCAGCCTAAATTCATCCCGTAAAACGCAGATGCGGTCTCGGATGAAGGAACCGCAACGATCGGCCGCAAGATTAGACGGCTGAGTTTCGGCTTTGATAAGGTGAAGCGACGAATGAAACCGGGCAATCAATAAAGCAATGCGTCGGTGATCAGAGCAGACAGTGGCTTCTTCAGAAAACTGCGATTCAGCGAACTGTGCTAAGTTCGGAGGCAGATGAAAAGACCGTGTCATAGCTTTGAACGGAACCTGAAAAATCTGCAACGGGCAGATTTTCTCAGCAACACTCTGAGGCGTAACAGTCAGCAAGGTGACGATGCCCCAGAAGCACGACGAGAAGGGAAGAACATCCGATTTCGTCAAAGGCAGGCGGATTCAGAACGTCCGCTTTCTTAAGTATAGGAGATATCGACACTTATTGTCAGTGCAATCTTCCGTTTCCTCGGTCACATTTCCGTCACGGATCGTAAGCCTTTTGAAAATAAGGGTTTGCGACGGAATTAAAATTGGACCGCAGTGAGTGCCATTGGGCTGCGGGCCTTGCAAGTTGACGGTCAAAACCGATCAGCGAATCAGATATCGCTTAGCGTCACCAACGGTTTTCGGATCTTTTTCTTCCAGCAGCTTCAGATTCTCGTCGGCCTTCACCGCATGTTCAGGGCGATCGGCTGGAGTTCCATCGGCGGCGACTTCGCCTTTGTCCTGACTGCAGTAGTACAGATAACGCACGATGGCTCGCTTGATTGCGGGGATCGAAAACTTCTCGTCGTCGTACATTGCCATCAGGCGATCCTGAACGCCCCAGTCCTTCCAGCGTGAGAGGTCAGTGATAACCAGATCCGCCAGTTCAGGGCGATCGAGCAAGATCTGCATGGACTGTTTCAGGCGTTCCTTAGGCAACCGATCAGGTTCGTAAGTCCACATGAATCGCAACGCCTGCATGACAGCATACGTTTCGCTGAACGGCAGAGTGATCTCTTTACCTTCGCCGTTCATGGCGATTTTTGTACGCATCTTGGCGTCTTCCAGAACCTTCAGGCCTTCTTCACCGCGGATCAAGAGGTAGCCGGCCATGACTCCTTCAATTCCCAAGCGGAAATCGGCGTCCAGAATGACAATCTTCTTTTCCAGAACGGCCGCATCTTCCGGCTGACCGCACAATCCTGCCAGCAGGCCATAAAAGCCAATGCGCGTGACGGGTGTTTTGGGATCCGCCAGCCAGCCCATGATTTTATCGCGCGGCAGTTTGTCCTTCAGCGGCACAATGACTTCGTAAGGCGCGGCCGCGAACTCAGCAAATGCATCGTTGGCAACCAGCAGGTCAGGGTGCTCGAAGTAGGGAAGAAAGTACAGCAGGCGTTCGGCTTGAGCCACCGGGTCGGTGACTGGCATGGGCATCTTTGACAGATAGGCCCATGCATCGACCGTGACTTCTGAAGGAGCGTGCCAGTCTTCCAGACGGTCTTCCGGACCCATCAGGGAATACGTCAGCTGATCTGAGCCGGCGATATACTGCGGCATCTCAATCATCTGACCCTTTTGAAAGCGATCGCCTTTCGAGAAGCCAATGTCGATGATTTCAAATTTTGACGATCCGCCACGGAGGTCGGTCGCCTTTTCGCCGCCGACCCATTTTCCGAGCAGAAGATGATCGCACTGCTGAATTTCTTCGGCCATCACAAGTGTGGGCGCGTCACAGAACGGACACAGGGCGGCCAATGCAACAGAACTGGTCAGACTGAAAAACAGTCCGATCACGGTAAGCAAAGTTCGCATGGGAGGGGCTTTCCGGCGGGAATAATCTCTGGAACAGTCTCCGCTGAATGACCATCCGTGTTCATGGCGTCCCACGAAATCGCCAGTCGCGACTTATGAAAACTCAGTGGAGGACTCGAGCATTATCAATACGGTACAGGCGGGAAAGATCCTTCTCGTCCGCCATAGGTTCAATGTGAAAGGTGCCTTCCACATCGAACGGTCGGCCTTCGATGTAATCGGTTGTGATTCCACCAGCCAGCTCAATCCCGATGATATCGTAAATCTTCGGCTGACGCACGAAACAACAGATACCATTATCACGAGCCAGCGTAAAACGAGTCAGACCGCTTGCTTCAAACGTGGGATACATGAACCCACGAATCCTGACGGGCTTGCCATCCAATGACTTCAACCACTCAGGAAAATGTTCGACCGCATCAACTGGGACGGGTTCCATGTTCAGAACCTTCAGCAGATCGATGTCATCATAGGTGACTCGCACCGCATCCGTCCCGCGCTCTTTTCGAAGATGGTGCTCGGGAATCAGCAATTCGATTTTCCGCGGCTCACTGGTTGTCGAATTTTCCACGACGGGCATATCCGCCGGACCCAGAAGCCCGGACTGCGGCGACACGATCAGTTCCCCGCCGCCCGGCTTGTCACTGGGCTCAGCCGTCATCAGTGGCTTTGTTGTTCCGCTGTTCTTCGCGTCAACCTTCGGTGAATTAACACCGGCCGCCGTGTTGGAATTATCAGAGGATCCTGCAGCGGAGGTCTCAGCCGTTGCAATCGTTATGCTGGCCGGTTTAGGAGCAGTATCTCCATTCTCCGTTACTGGAGATGAAGTACCTGACTGCGATGCGGCGGTGCCGGCTGCGATCGTTTCAGAGCTCGACGTCTGGGCGGTTTTGTTTTCGCCTTCAGGGCCCGGTGTGGGTGAACCTGCGGATGGCTGGGCTGTTAAATCCAGTTCCGACGGAGCCGTCTGTCCAAAATCCACATACCCTTCTCGACTCTGGCCGCATCCCGCGGAAACGGCGGCGAGATTCAGGATTGTCACGACAGCAACGCGGTGCAATGTCATCTTAAGAGCTTCCTTACACGGGCACGGACCGAATGGCATGTGTTCTTTGTGAGCTTGTGAATCTTCGAGCCGTCAGGGAAAGTTCCATCCTGGAAAAAAATCCCCACAAAAAATTCAAAGCCACTCTGCGTTAAAATCGAGTCCATGCTTCTTCGACAAGTTCGGCGTCCATGGAATACACCGGAGCATACTCCAGATCTTCCGCAGGACCGCCTTCACCGGCTTTCACATCGGCTTGAATGACTCCGGCGACAGCAACCATGCCAAGGTAGGCCAAAGTTGTCAGCTGGAAATCTTTTGGAACCTTCAATTTGGCTTTCTCGTCGCTCGTCAGTTCCTTCACCGAAAGCCCACCGGCACGATACGACAACGGCGGTCGCTCACCTTCGTTGAAAGAATTCAGCGTGACAAAAATGTAGTCGTGTGACTTGGGTTTGCCACCAAAGCAGCATTCGCCGTTGTCCTTCAGAAGGATAAAACGAGTCAACCCTTCCGTATCCTGCGTGGCCCACATAAATCCCTTCAGATAGACCTTTTGGCCCATCAGAGCGGCCACGCCTGGGTCAAGTTTGCGATGTCCGTAGACCGTCACAAACCCCTTTTCTGCGATATCCTTCGGAAAGTTGACTCGCAAGAATCCTTCCGGTACTTCCGTGGAATAGGCATGGGCCATTTTTGCTGAACCGAGCGTAAATGTGGCAATCGACAGCACCAAGCCAGTGGCCGCGATTCCCGTGCCTTTGACGAATCCAGCCGACGCGCGAATGCGCGTGATTGCCGCGATGCCGATGAAAATCCCAAAAAACGCCACGTACAGCCCAAAGATTCCGATGAATCCGGTCAGCCCCAACAGGCCAAGGCAAAGCGAAATCGGTGCCCAGGGGGAGACCGGCACATAATCGAAATCTTCTCCATCGGACGCTTCGCCCCAAGCCCCGGACAGAGGTGTATCAAGCGAACGAGTCCCCGCCGGCGCCGCGTGACCCGTTTCCGGGACGCCAGCGGATGCCGCAGTTGCGCCGAAGGTCGACTTCGATATTATCAGGTCGTCTGCATTGGAATCATTTTGCAGAGGACGATCGAGAGTTTGTTCAGTCATTGATCAGTTCTCCGAACACAAGAGGTTTGCCCGTGCATTTTACGTGCAGACCGGGCATCTCGTGAACTGATTCCACAGCAAAAATCCGGATGCAGCCTGAATCTTTGGTCCGATTTGCCTGTTTTGTGGCTCGCTTGCAACAAAATGGCTCGAAACTTTCCCTTGATTGAGCATCGCAGTGTGACCGGGATGGGCCCGCATCCGCAGGCGACCCATTATTCGTCGCCGAGCCAGTCCATGATAAAGTCGTCTTCGCTGGCGGCGCGGCGAGTCTGTTTGGCGCGGTTGGCTGAAGACTTGCGGGTCGCTTCAGGCATCTTCATTCGATCCCGATTCCGCTCGTCCCCCAGGCCCGCCTTCTCCATCAGACTCTGCGTAAACGGATTTTCTTCTTCGGGCGCCGGGGCATCACCGGAAGTCTCGTACTCAATCTTAAAGGCATGCTTTGCGATTATGACTTCGTCGCCGGGCCGCAGGCATTTTGCTGGGCAACGCTCACCATTCACTTTGATCCCGTTGCTGCTGCCGAGATCCTTGATGTGCCAATAACCGTCCCGCAGTTCCAGTTCGCAATGGTGCGAAGACACGTTCTGGAAATCGAGCGTAATGTCGCACGACGAGCGTCGGCCGATCATCAGCTTCGCGGACAAAAGCGGAATCGGATCTCCACCGCCGCAAGGTATCAGTTGCCCAAGCATGTGAAACGTTTCTCCGGGTTATCGTTCCGATGCAAGATCCCCGAGCGGGGATCGACGAATCATTAAAAATCGGATCCTGAACGGGACGCAGGAGAGTCGGGTTTTAAAGTTCCGAACGAGTCTTGAAAGATTCTCAGCGAATCTCGGCAAGCCGTCCAGCGGAATCCAGCACCAGAACTCCTGCGGGTTCTTGTTTTATTGAGCCGCAAAGCGCTCGCTGCGGGTGTGTGTGATAAAAACACAAGGAAAAAACCCGCGGCTAGCGCCTTGCGGCTCACAGGCACAACGAAATCAATGCCCTCTGCGCAGAGGAGCGTAGTCATGGAAATTGCTGTGGTCAAACTTTTGCCAGCTGAACCAGCCAAAATTGCTGAGGAAGTCATTCGCTGCCCACTCAACTTGCAAGGCGTCTGACACGCCTGCCGTCAACCAGCCAGAATTCGTCCGGTTGCCTTTTGCATTCGTCCCGTCACACATTCGCAATTGTGGTGACTCGTGGACATAATCTTCCCCTGAAACTCAGTCGCAGCGCGGACTGATCCTGCGACGATGCCGAAGCTGGTCCTCTCCCCTACTGTCAACAGGAGCAATCGCATGTTCACAATCGAAGAACCACGCAAATTTTCTGCACCGACGATTCGCCAGACAGGCATTCTGATTGGTGATGAGTTTCGTCCGGCGATCAGCGGTAAGACATTTCAAACCATGAACCCGGCGACGGAAGAAGTGATTTGCGACGTGGCCGAGGGTGATGCCGCCGATGTGGACCTGGCCGTGCATGCCGCGCGAGCTGCCTTTGAAACCGGACCATGGTCACGCATGGATGCGCGCGATCGAGGCCGGCTGATGAACAAGCTGGCCGATCTTGCGGAAAAGCATCTTGATGAACTGGCGAGTCTGGAAACGCTCGACAACGGCAAGCCCATCAACGACGCCCGCGCAGCCGATCTGCCGCTGGCGATCGACTGCCTCCGGTATTACGCTGGCTGGGCGGATAAGATCAAAGGCGACACCATTCCGATTCGTGGTGACTATTTTTGTTACACACGGCGAGAACCGATTGGTGTCTGTGGGCAGATTATCCCGTGGAACTTTCCGCTGTTGATGGTCGCGTGGAAATGGGGCCCGGCTCTGGCAACGGGAAATACGATTGTCATGAAGCCTGCCGAACAGACGCCGCTGAGCTGCCTGCGAATGGCCGAACTGGCTCTGGAAGCTGGCTTCCCGCCAGGAGTCATCAACGTCGTTCCAGGCTACGGGCCAACCGCAGGAGCTGCCCTCGTCAGGCATCCTCAGGTTGACAAAATCGCCTTCACAGGTGAAGGCACGACGGCCAGGATCATCATGCGGGAGGCCGCAGAAACTCTGAAACGTCTGACCTTTGAGCTGGGCGGTAAAAGTCCCAACATCGTCTTCGCGGACGCCGATTTGGATGCGGCTGTGGCGGGTGCGGAATTCGGCCTGTTCTTCAATCAGGGACAGTGCTGCTGCGCGGGAAGTCGTCTATTCGTGGAAGAATCGATCCATGATGAGTTTGTTGAACGTCTGATAAAACGGGCCAGTCAGCGAGTGCTCGGGAATCCATTCGATACGGAAACTCAGCAGGGGCCGCAGGTCGACCAGGCTCAATTTGAAAAAATCATGAGCTACATTCAGCGCGGCCAGGCTCAGGGAGCCCACTGTGCGACGGGCGGGCAGCGGTTTGGCAACAGCGGATATTTTGTGAAGCCGACGGTGTTTACAAACGTCGACGATCAGATGGACATCGCTCGAGAAGAAATCTTCGGCCCGGTGCTCAGCGTGCTGAAATTCCGCGACCAGGCCGAGGTGACTCGGCGAGCCAACGACACCTGCTACGGCCTCGCCGCCGCCGTGTGGACTCGCGATGTTCAGAAAGCCCATCAGATGGCTCACAGTCTGCGAGCCGGAACGGTATGGGTCAACTGCTACGACGCATTCGACGCGGCCGCTCCGTTTGGAGGTTTCAAAATGAGCGGCATCGGACGCGAACTGGGCGAAGCTGGATTGGCCAATTACACCGAACTAAAAACAGTCACCATGGCCGTGCCCTCCCGATAGCGGTGTATTGATTGATCGCCCTGGATTTCGAACAGCGAACTCCAAAACAGACGGCGTCGGGTCAATGGTACTCGATTTGGTGAGGCATCGGCGTAGCGGAAGCGGCCACGGCTTTTGGAAGGCTGGCGAATCAAACAGACTACCGAAACGCTTGGCGCGTTCCGCTAAAAATGAGTGCCATTGGGCCGCGGGGAGCAATAAACTGCGTCAAAATTGATCAGCCGCAAGGCTGCAAAATTCAACATCAGTCAGGGGAGATGCGCAGACTCGCAAACGTCAATGCTCTGCGGGATTCAGAAAGAAGGGTGAGACACCGATTGCCGCAATGGCTCAAAATCGGCCTGTAAATCTTTTTTTGCCTTGCCCTTGGCAGTCTCAATTCAGCCGCTACACTGCAATTGGCAGAGGGAAAACTTCACCTTCTGTTTGTATTTATTCAGAACTGCACAAGCTGGCACGAAGGTTGCTATGCATTAGATCTGTTGATGGTCGTAGCGGACTCCCATTTCGGCTGATGTTCGCTGTTCAGATGTTTGGGTTCATTCGTGTGAATTGCCTTGGCAACCTCACGCGGTTTCCATCCTTTGCCCGGGGGTTCCGGGCAGTGCTCGCGCTTTCCATACGGAGATGTTCAGTCTGTTCTCCTGACTTTATTTATCTGCGAGCAGTCCTTGATTGTGGCATCGTCTGTAGAAGCAGGCGATGCCACTTTCATTTGGTGCCAGTTAAATCTCATCGCATCCAGAACGCACCAGAACGCCCTAGGCTCCCTGGCGAGGTGGACTAAAAAATTCTTAACTCGGTCAGGTCGATCCAACTTACGTCCATGACCACGTTTGTGTTTGGCGGAAATGACAGATTTCCAGCGACTGCGAGAACCAGGAGCAGCCTCCGAACAAAGCTGAAAAGGCTCAGCACCAGACCCCGGCAGCGTGATCGTCGCAGTTTCGATTACCTCCACGCCACCCGCATGACGAAGATCCTAGAGTTCCCAGGGGCATGCTGGGCGCGATAAAGTGCCCGTAATCGTCGTGCTGGCCCTTCTGAAGGGCTCGTTTTGTCGATTCAGCATTATGAAGAGCCCTTAACGTTTGGAAGTCCTGCCTGTCCTCGCGTAAACTTACCCCCGCGCGAATTCGTGATTCTGAATACGGGTTCCAAAAGCAGGTTCTTGCAAGATCCCCCACAATTGCAGTAGAGGCTTGTTCACATGTCATCTTCAAATCGACGCGGCTTCCTAAAAACAACCAGCCTTGCCGGCCTCGCGGCAGCATCCTCCCCGTATTGGTTCGCCCCGAGTTCTATGGCGGCACCGTTTCAATCTCCGAACGAGCGACCAATTCTGGGATGTATTGGCACCGGTGATCGGTGGAACGGGGTGGGTCCGAACGCGATGGCGTTTTCTGACTGTGCTGCCGTTTGCGATGTCGATGTCGCCCATGTCGAAAAGGGAAAAGCGAAGGCTTTGGAACTTCAGAGCAAGCCGGGTGCCGAACGCACTGTGGACATGTATGAAGACTATCGAAAGATTCTGGATCGCCCGGACATCGACGTTGTCACCATCGTGACGCCCGATCACTGGCATTCCAAAATTGCCATTGAAGCGATGAGAGCCGGCAAAGACGTTTACTGCGAAAAGCCACTGACTTTGACGATTGAAGAAGGCAAGCAGATTCGCAAGGTGCTTGAAGAAACCGGTCGAGTCTTTCAGGTGGGGACTCAGCAGCGCAGCGAAATGGACCTGCGATTCCTTCACGCCGTAGCTTTGATTCGTGAAGGACGGATTGGCGAATTGAAAACCGTGACGGTCGCCATCGGTGGTGCTCCTTCAAGCGGTCCGATTGAAGTAGCGGACGTTCCGGCTGGCCTGAACTGGGACATGTGGCTCGGCCAGGCACCGCTGACTGATTATCGCTTCAAAAAGACGGATGGACACTACGGCAACTCCCGCTGCCATTATGAGTTCCGCTGGTGGTATGAGTACTCGGGCGGCAAAATGACCGACTGGGGTGCTCACCATGTGGACATCGCTGCCTGGGCGTTTAATCTGGAAAACACAGGTCCGGTGAAGGTTGAGCCAGTCATGGTCGTGCACCCGGTTCCGTTCGAGAACGGAAGGCCGACCGATGCCTCTCAATACAATACGGCGACCAATTTTCATGTCACGGCCACATTTGCCAATAACGCCGTGCTGCATATCCGTGACAGAGCTGACGAGTTGGGATTTGACAACGGCCTGATGCTGGAAGGCACTGAAGGTCGAATTTTTGTGAATCGCGGCAAACTGACGGGAGTCGCCGTCGACAGTCTGAAGGACAATCCTTTGAAGGAAGAGACACTGAAGGCTCTCTACAAAGGCAAGCAGCCAGGCAATCACATGAAGAACTTCTTCGAGTGCATCGTCGATCGTACGCAGCCAATCAGCGATGTTCACAGTCATCATCGGGCGATGACCGTCTGTCATCTCGCCAATATTTCCATTCGGCTTAACAGGACTCTCCAGTGGGATCCTGAAAACGAGCAGATCACTGGCGACCCGGAGGCTGCTTTGTGGCAAGCCCGTGAACAGCGTAAGGGCTACGAAATTCAGGTGTGAATTCCGTCGCGACTGTGTTCCACTCGCGGGCAACGCTTTTAATGCTGCCCGCATTTTATTAAAACCGCCTCGGAGCGTTTCATGGAAGAGTTCTTCACTGAACGAGAACCCATGTTTGGACTGTCCAGCATTGTTGATGTTTATGATCGTGATGATCTGTTCGAATTCGTCGATAACCCGCGAGTTGTAGAGCTCTCTCGGCTTGGCACTGGATCTGGCTTCGCCAGTCAGGAAAATGTTTTGCGATCCACCGGGATCTCGGTCCGACGCATCCTGCATCCGGGCATCACAGCCCTCGATCTGGGAGTTGTCCTGTGCTCGCGACTTGAGCAGGAATCCGGGCTGCAGCTGAAAGAGTTCTCAGCGATCATGCTGTGCCATTCGCACACGGATTCTCACGCGTGTCAGAAGCTGGCGACGGAATTATGCCAGACGCTGGGATTGGCACCGACGTCCATGCTTCCATTCAACTTCGGTTGCAGTGGATTTCTGAAAGTGCTGCATGAGGCGGTGCTGCTCATGGCAGCTGATGATACGATCACTCGGGTTGCGATTCTGAATATTGAAACACCCGAAACATGGCATGACGCTTCGGATCGTTTGTTCTGCGGGATCGTTGGGGCGGGCGCGACGGCGGTTGTGCTTGAGCGTGGACGCGGGTTGCCTGTTTCCCATGTGTGCTCGGATGACTTTCCGGTTTTGGAAGAGCTGCGGCCAAATCCTGCGCCGCTGTTTAGTCGTGAAACTGCGGATGGCTTTTGCTTTCGAGGAGCACCGATTCGTCGCACTGTGATGCGAATGAATGCGGAGCCGGTTTTCCTGAACGGCATCGAAATGATGCTCTCAGGACTGCGTTCGGCCGCTTCATCCATCGATGTCCTTCGGGGCCAGCGAGTGATCGTGATTCCTCATCAACCCAGCGGCAAACTTCTGCGAGCATTGCTTGCGGCCGCTCGAAATGAGTTTCCGCAGTTTGAGTACCTGAACAATTTAAAGCATTACGGAAATACGATTTCGTCGTCCGTGCCCACGATACTTTCACGTCTTCCGGAAGTGCTTGCCAACAACGGCTACGCTCCGCTGCGAGACGGAGATCATCTTATTCTGCTGGCTGCCGGGATCTGCATGGAAGAGATCTCCGACCACATGTCGGCCGGACATGCGTGCCTGCAATGGGTCCAGACGGCCGCACCGATGGATGTACCTTCCGCCGCCGAAGAAGCCCATATCGCAGTGCCCGTCTCAGGATGACTTGCAATGCGGCCGGTTGGTTTATCATTTAACCCGACTCGGAGAGGAGGAACCACAGTGAGCCGCCTCCTCTGCGAGTCGGGTTAAACATGAGCGATCCCGGTTGAGATTTAGTCACTCATCTACGACGCTGGAGCGACAGGCGACTTCGCGGGGAACCAAGTGGTTTGCGAAGCTGCTGCGGGAGTGTTTCTACGTCAGGCAGACAGCCTCAACTGAGAAATTGACGTTCAGGAGGTCAGGAAACGGACAATGAATTGCAATTCCTGGGTCTGAGTTCATACTTCCGGCAATCGCAGGTGACCTGTTCTGGTCTGAATCGAAAATAGGCTGTTTTCTTCTTGCGAAAGCTGTGCAAGTGGCCAGTGGTGGCGATTGAAACAGCCAACTACCTGTCTGATCCCGTTGATGGAGATACCTGAAGATGTCCGCGGCTGCCGAGTTTCCGATTCCACTCAATGAATATAAAGCCCTGCCACTCGACCCTAAAAATCCGAAGCTGACGTCGGAACAGTGGGAAACTCTGAGTAAGAATATCCAGATTTGCCGGGATGCCATCGTATTCTTCACCGCCATCGCCGACGCAAAGGGGCTCGGCGGACACACCGGTGGTCCATACGACACGGTGCCTGAAGTTTGCATCATGCATGCCTTCATGAAGCACAGCGCGTCGGGCGGCACACCGGCTGTCCTTCCGATATTTTTTGACGAAGCCGGTCACCGAGTCGCCACACAGTATCTAATGGCAGTTCTTGACGGCGACATGCCGATCGAAAAGCTTTATCACTACCGCGAATACCTGTCCCATATGCCCGGCCATCCGGAGCGTGGATTCACGCCGGGCGTCAAGTTTTCGTCTGGTCGCCTGGGCCATATGTGGCCGTTCGTCAACGGCGTGGCCATCGCCAGCCCGGGTCAGGTGGTCTTTATGCTGGGCTCCGATGGATCTCAGATGGAAGGCAACGACGCCGAGGCCGCTCGCTTGGCGGTTGCCCAGAACCTGGACGTAAAACTGCTGATCGATGACAACGACGTCACCATCGCCGGACATCCGTCAGACTATATGAGAGGTTTCTGCGTCGCAAAGACTCTGGAAGGCCATGGCTTGAAAGTGGATATCGGCGACGGCGAAGACCTGCGGACTTTGTACTCGCGCATGTGTGCCGCCGTGACAACAACCGGCCCGATAGCTCTGATCAACCGTCGCAAGATGTGCGTCGGCATCAAGGGACTCGAAGGCAGCATTCACGGTCACGACGTCATCAAGGTGTCCGTGGCAAAGGACTACCTGACATCCCGCGGCCTGACTGCGGCTGTTCAGTACCTGGACAATGTGAAGAAGGGGCCGTCGGGGCCGACTTATGAAGGCAGCTGCTCGAAGAGTGTGGGCAAGAACCGAGACCTGTTCGGCAAGATTCTGAACGACATTCTGGACGGCATGTCGGAAGCGCAACGAGTCGCTTCGGTACGGGTCTTTGACAGTGACCTTGAAGGTTCCTGCGGCCTGAATCATATTCGCGCGGCTCATCCGGAAGTGTTTGTTCGCGGCGGCATCATGGAACGCAGTAACTTTTCTGCGGCCGCCGGCTTTGGTTACGAAAGCGGCAAGCAGGGAGTCTTCGGCACCTTCTCCGCGTTTTTGGAAATGGTGGTTTCAGAAATTACAATGGCGCGTCTGAACCAGGCCAACGTCCTGGCTCACTTCTCCCACGCGGGCTGCGACGACATGGCAGACAACACCTGCCATTTCGGGCTCAATAACATGTTCGCCGCAAACGGGCTGCCGGAGGAAGGGCGTGACACGACACGTCTGTACTTTCCTGCAGACCAGCATCAGTTCCGTGCCTGCCTGAAAAAGATTTTCGCCGACGCCGGTCTGCGATTCATCTTCTCAACACGCTCGGGCGTTCCCGATTTGCTGGACGAAAACGGAGCCCGCATTTACGGCGATGACTACAAGTTTGTCACTGGTCGAGATGAAGTGATCCGCGAAGGAAAAGATGGATACATCGTCACCTTTGGCGAAACAGTTTACCGAGCTCTGGATGCTGTCATTACGCTGAAGGCGCATGGCCTGAACGTGGGCCTGATCAACAAAGCCACGCTGAACGTGTATGACGAAGCGATGATGGCAAAGCTGGCAGCGTCACCGATGGTGCTTGTGGCCGAATCGTTCAACGTGACGACTGGCCTTGGTTCACGGTTTGGAACCGAGCTGCTGAAGCGAGGCTTCAAAGGTCGCTACAACAATATCGGAACGCACCGCGAGGGTTCCGGTGGACTGTGGCAGCAGATGGGTCATCAGGGCATTGATACGGACGGGATCCAGAATGCCGTGAAGACTCTGCTGAAGTAAAAGCAGCCGATGCGAATTGCTGCCTTTGGGAACCTGCTGGACTGAGGCAGTAATTCAGCTACAACCTCAACGAACATTTTAAGAAGCCCGGCGTTTCATGAATGCCGGGCTTTTGCCATTCCTGATGTTTGCTGATCGAGCAGGGTAACCATGTTTCGCACCGGATTCCTCGGATATCCCACAACGTTCATGCTGGACTTTGTTGTCTGCGCCCTGGTGCTGATCGTGCCGTTGCTGCTGTTCAGCCTGTTCCTGGTCAAAGTGAAACGGAACTACGCTGGCCACATGCGTCTGCAACTGGCCCTGGGAATCATCCTTCTGGTCGCTGTGACGGCCTTTGAAGTGGATATCCAGATGGTCCATGGTGGCTGGCAAAATATTGTGGCCAGGCAGCAGCTAAGTCCCGATCTGTTCACAGCCAAAATCGCAGCGGTGAGACCGTGGCTGTTGCTGCACCTGGTGTTTGCGGTCTCAACGCCGTTTCTGTGGGTCACGACGACCGTGCTGGCTTTGAAACGATTTGGGACTCATCCGCAGCCAGGCCCTCATAGCCGCGTTCACTCTTTGCTGGGCTGGGCTTCCACGATCGACATCACGCTCACGTCAGTCACCGGTCTCTGGTTTTACTATCTCGCATTTATGCAGTCGTGAAGAGATCTTTCGGGCGAACTTTACCGCGCGTTGAAAATCCCGCACGTCGACAGAATCGCCAATTCTCGGTCGATCAATAATTGTCGCCTTTCGCTCCGCGAAAGTAGCGTCCTTTCGAGGAGCGAAAGGCAACGATCAGACACTTATTGATCGAGCGATGCTAATTCCTACAGTCGAACCGGGACGCCGCGTTCGGCCATGTAGCGTTTGGTCTCTTCGATCGTGTAAGTGCCGTAGTGGAAAATGCTGGCCGCCAGCGCCGCGCTGGCGCCGCCTTCGGTCACGGCCTGATAGAGATGTTCGGGTGATCCGGCACCTCCACTGGCAACGACGGGAATAGAAACCGCATCGGCCACCGCACGAGTGATCTCAAGATCGTAGCCGTCCTTTGTTCCATCAGCGTCCATGCAGGTCAGCACGATTTCCCCGGCCCCCAGTCGTTCGACTTCTTTGGCCCATTCCACAGCCTGCAGTCCCGTTGGGATTCGTCCGCCATTGACATGCACGTCCCAGAATTCCCGGCCATCTTTCTGGATTCGCTTGGGATCAATATTCACGACAATGCACTGGCTGCCAAAACGAAGAGCCGCCTCACGTACGAACGCTGGATTTTTAACCGCCATGGAGTTGATGGAAACTTTATCGCAGCCGGCGTTCAGCAGACGACGGATATCGTCCACCGTGCGAATGCCACCACCCACGGTCAGCGGCATAAAAACCACTTCGGATGTGCGGGAGACGACGTCCAGAATGATATCACGCTGTTCGTGACTGGCCGTAATGTCCAGAAACACGAGTTCATCAGCGCCCTGCTGCTCATACTTGTAAGCGATCTGAACAGGATCTCCGGCGTCCTGAAGGTTGACGAAATTCACGCCCTTGACCACTCGGCCTGCGTGAACGTCGAGACACGGGATGATACGCTTTGCCAGCATTGATGTTTCCAGAATCCGGAATGCCTGAGTGGTGGTTCGCACTGCGAACTCAAACTATAGTAAACCCATGTTGCAGCCGAACAGGAAACGACTGATGTCGGACACGGCCAGCTAAGGTTGAATGTCGAACGCCGCAACGCAACGCGGCATAGTCTCACCAATCCTCTTCGTCTGTTTCAACCGTCCTGCGGACTCACCCGCCCGGATTCGCCGATTCGGCCAGATCTTTCCTGATAATCAACTTCCTGCCAACCTGAGGTTCCCGTCGTCTGATGAACTCGCCCGAAACTTCCTGGGACCGTCTGGTTCATGTTCAACTGGGTACACGCAGCTATGACATCGTCATCGACGAAGGCTGCACGGCAGATGCAGGGCCGACTGTGGCCTCCTGGCTGCAACAGCCGGACGCAAAGGGACTCCGGTTCCTGATCGTTTCCGACGCCACCGTCCAGAACATCCACGGAGCCGCCGTGCAGGCAAGTCTTCAGCAGGCTGGCGCGGAAGTGCGTCTGGCCAGCGTGCCGTCCGGCGAACAGTCCAAGTCTTACGAACAGACTCAGTTGCTGTACGACCAGCTGGTCGACATGGCTGCAGATCGACGCACAATCGTAGTAGCTGTTGGAGGCGGCGTCACCGGGGATCTGGCTGGTTTCGTTGCCGCAACGTATGCTCGCGGGCTGAGATTTATCCAGGTTCCGACCACCCTGCTGTCCATGGTCGACAGTTCGGTCGGCGGCAAGACGGGAATCAATCATCCGCGAGGCAAGAATCTGATCGGCGCGTTCCATCAGCCGATCGGCGTGCTGATTGATCTTGCCACATTGAATACGCTGCCGGACCGGGAGTATCGATCGGGGCTTGCCGAAGTTGTGAAGTACGGCGTCATCCTGGACCCTGCATTCTTCGACTATCTGGAAGCAAATATTGTTGGCCTGAACGATCGTAATCCAGCCGTCCTGCGGCACGTGGTTGCTCGCAGCTGTGAGCTCAAAGCCGACGTCGTTCGTCAGGACGAATTTGAAACCAGCGGGCTCCGAGCGATGCTCAACTACGGACACACCTTCGCTCACGCCTTCGAAGCATTGTCCGGATACGGGGCACTGCTGCACGGAGAAGCGGTTTCGATCGGTATGGTCTGCGCCAGCCGTCTTGCGGAATCGCTCGGACGAATTGGATCCACCGAGACCGCTCGCCAGGTGGCCCTCCTGACCGCCCTGAAATTGCCGGTCACCGTCCCGAACGAACTTCGCCAGCGGCCCGAAGAAATTGTTCGCTGCATGATGCTGGACAAAAAGACCGAAGGCCGCGAACTCCGGTTTGTGCTGCCGTCAAAGATCGGTCATGTGGAAACCGTGAAAGGAATCGCCCCTGAGCAGGCGCTGCGGTGTTTGTAGAGAAGAATCTCAGATTTCAAATTTCAAATCCCAAATCACGCTCGGCGTTCTGCGGTTCTGGTCCTACTGCGGACCTGCGATTTGCGATAGACGTCAACATACAATTGAGCGCTGCGAGTCCATGACCAGTCGCCGGCCATGCCGTTCTGAACCAGTCGCTGCCACGTCGATTTCTGCGAATACGTTTGGATGGCCCTTTCCACAGTCGCGGCAAATGCTTCGCGGGAGTAGTCCGAAAAGACGAACCCGGTCCCGGTTTCCAGAGACTTCGCAACGAGCTCCGGGGATTCAGCATTCGAGTCAAAATCGACCACAGAATCGGCCAGTCCGCCAACGTTGCGCACGATTGGAACTGTGCCGTAATGCAGGCTGTACATCTGATTCAGACCACACGGTTCGAATCGGCTGGGCATCATGAACGCATCAGATCCGGCTTCGATCTGATGCGCCAGGGATTCGTCGAATCCGATTTCGACCGCCACTTGTTGGGGATATCGCTTCGCCAGATCACGCAACTGGGTTTCGTATTGAGGATCGCCGGTTCCCAGAAACGCCATTTGAATGTTCTGCTGCAGCAGTCGGTCAGCGGAGCCCATCACAAGGTCAAAGCCCTTCTGATCGGCCATGCGTGACACCATGCCGAACAGCGGAACGTCGGCGTTCTGAGGCAGGCTCATGCGTTGCTGAAGGTGAGCTTTACAGGCGGGCTTGCCGGTGGCCACGGTCGACGAACAATATTTTGCGGGCAGATACGCGTTCGTTTGCGGATTCCAGACTTCGTCATCGATCCCGTTCAGGATGCCAACAAGATCACGGCCGCGATATTTCAACAGGCCTTCCAGACCGTAGCCGCCATCCGGATGACAGATTTCCTTCGCGTAGGTCGGGCTGACGGTGGTGATCTGATCGGCGAATGCGATGCCGGTTTTCAGCAGGTTCAGATCGCCCCACGCTTCCATCTGGTGATGATTGAAATGTTTCCAGTCCATGCCGGTCAGCGGCATGTCGAAATGCCAGAAGCGGCCCTGGTACGCCATGTTGTGCAGCGTCATCACGCTGGTCGTTTTTTCAAAGCCCGGCAGTTGAGAATACTGGCTGTGAAGCAAAGCGGGGATGAGCCCTGTTTGCCAGTCGTTGCAGTGAATCACATCTGGCCGGAGCACCATCTGCCGGCAGATTTCCAGCACGGCGCGACTGAAGAAACAGAAGCGTTCGCAGTTATCGACGTAACCGTGACCATGTTCCTGATACAGCTGGCTGCGATCAAAATAGTCCGGCTGCCGAACCAACAGGACTTTCACGCCGGTCCCCGGCAGCGTCGTCCAGTTCACGGACCCCATGACCAGGCGACCGCTCATGGAAATCGAAAAACGCATGCCGGTTTCTGTGATCGAGGGCAGACCCTTTGCCCTTTGTCGCATCGCATAATAATCAGGAACAACGACGGTTACGTCATGACCGAGCTGATCAAGTGATTTCGCCAGGGCGCCGACCACGTCGGCCAGTCCGCCGGTCTTCGAAAACGGGACCGCTTCGGAAGACGCCAGAACCACACGCAGCGGGCGAACGGAATTTGTCATGATCAGCCTAGCCTTCACGGGAATCAGATTCCCTTGTCTCAATGTCGCAGCACACGTCCCGCGAGCAGCGATGTTTTCTGAAACCCAATCGCACGGGTTCAGAATCGATCGGCCGCCTATAAAGCTGGAGAGCAGCCGGGTGCCGACGAAGTGCCGGCCTGTCGCGGATTGTCGGCCTGGTCCCATTGAATTCTGACTTTGAGCTCTACAGAAAATGGGGAACGAGCGGAACTTCTGCTGCGCGGTTCAGGACTGGCGATTTTAGCGGTTATTCGCCCCAGCGCTGCATCAGAGTGTTCGGCACATGCAGGTGATCGCAAATGCGAGCCACGACGAAATCCACAAGATCAGCAACCGATTGTGGCTGATGATAAAACCCGGGCATCGAAGGCAGCACTGTGGCGCCTGCCCGACTGATTCGGGTCATGTTTTCGAGCTGAATGACGCTCAAAGGTGTTTCCCGCGGCACCAGGACCAGCGGCCGGCGTTCCTTCAAATGCACGTCTGCCGCACGATGGATCAGATTGGTCGATGCGCCCGATGCGATGGCAGACAGAGTCCCCATGGAGCACGGGCAGATGACCATGCCGGCGGTCATAAAAGATCCGCTGGCAATGCCGGCCGAGTAATCCGAAATGCCATGAATTTTCAATGATCCCGCGCTGCCGGTCAGACCGCTGCAGGCAGGCTTTTCTGCGAAGCCCCACTTCACGGCGATTGGTCCGGTGAGAATCTTTTCCAGGGAGGCTCGCCAGAGAGATTCGTCGGCCCCTATGGACGGAAAGTCGGCTTCCAGCTCTCGCAGAAGGACCTGTCGAGCAGCGCTGCTGGTGACGAGATGCACTGTGCGGTTTGCGACAAGCAGGGCGCTGACAAGGCGAATCGCGTAAATCGATCCGCTGGCTCCGGTAACTGCGACAACAATATTCGGGGACGTCATGAAGGTTCCTGACTGAAGACGACAACCTGGAATTGCGATTAAACCACGAATCCTGCCCATTCCCAATTCATGGTGGCCGCGATCGGTCGGATTTCGACGGAAATCAGTCGGTCTCTGCACACCAACGGCTCAGCGGCTTGAGACTCCCCGTCGGGAGACGTAACATGGGTACCTGAACGGCAATTCATTCAATTTGACGCTTAAGATCTACAGGAAATCCCATGGCCGACGCGACTGTTACCGGTCAGGTTCATTTGATCGAACCAACCAAAACCTTTGGACAAAAGGGGTTTCGTAAACGCACAGTTGTACTTGAACAGACCAATGGGCGTTTCACCAATTTTATTCCGCTGGAGTTCATTTCCGAGGCCTGCGATTCTGTCGACAACCTCAAGGTGGGCGACAAGGTGAAGGTGACCTACCGCCTGACCGGACGAAAGTGGCAGAAGGACGCCATGAGCGAAGTTAAATTCTTCCTCAGCGCTGAAGCCACCGGCTATCAACTGATGTCCGGCACCGACAACGCCGCACCCGCTGACTACGACGACGAACCCGACTTCGGCCCTGCTGATGAGTCGGCTCCGTTTTAATGTCTTTCGTGGTTGAAATCATGCGATTCAGCAGGTCATTTTTTTAACCACGAAAATTACGAAAAGAATCGCAGAGGCAAAAGGACGCAACTCAGCCAGTGTTCCCACTGCTGCGTCACCGTCCCTTCTTTTTACACTTTGCAATTTTTCGTGCCTTCCGTGTATTTCGTGGTTGAAATCATGCGATTCAGCATCTCGTTTTTAACCACGAAAATTACGAAAAGAATCGCAGCGTTCCTGGCCTCTATCGGAACTCATTTCGGTTCGGGCAGAAGCGTTTGAGCTTCGCAGGGTCGATTTCGATGCCAAGCCCGGGCTTCGTTGGGATCTTCAAAAAGCCCTCGCCGTCGATCACAAACGGGTCGGCAGTCAGTTCGTCCATGTAGGCACATGGTGTCAGATATTCGACGTAACGGGCGACGGGCAGGAAGGCGGAAATCTGCAAGTCCGCGGCCAGGCCCACAGCGGTGTTCCAACCATGAGGAACCACTTGCACATTGTGGTCCTGAGCCATGCAGGCGATGCGTCGGAATTCGCTGAGTCCCCCGTTTTTGGTGACATCCGGCTGGATAATATCCACCGCATGGCGTTCGAGCCACGGCTGAAACGACTGTCGCCGAGTCAAAACTTCTCCGCCGGAAATGGGGACGGGAGACACGCGAGTCAGTTCGACGAAGCCGTTGATGTCGTCCGGCGGCAGTGCTTCTTCAAACCACACAATGTCATAGTCGGCGAGCATCGTCGCCGTGTTGCGAGCCCAGTTGGTTCCGTGAGGCCAGAACTGTTCGCTGCCGCCAGCGTCAACCATCAGTTCAACATGATCGCCAACCGTATCACGGGCTGTCTGAATCAGATGTTCGTCGAACTGACGATCACGTCGACCAAACGGACGCCATCCCATTTTAATGGCTTTGAAGCCACGGTTAACAACGCTTTCCAGGTTGCGGGCGAGGGCTTCTGGTTCGTCGAACAGAATGGATCCGTAGGGCTTGATGCGATCGCGATAGTTGCCGCCCATCAGTCGTGAAATCGGTTGACCACAGGCCTGGCCCATCAGGTCCCACAGAGCGATGTCGATGCCGCTGATTGCATGCGTCACCGATCCGCCGCGGCCTTGCCAAAATGTTGACTGGTGCAGCTTCTCGGTGACGCGTTCGGGTTCAATCGCGACTTCGCCCTTGAGCATCGGCCACAGAAGTTCAACCGCGCCGACGATCAGTTTGCCGGAGGTGAAGCAGCTGCCGTATCCAGTGTTGCCGGCGTCGGTGTGTACAGCGACCAGCGTATGAAGGTTTTCCTGAGGCTCATGTCCCTGAGGCCATCCGCCGTCGACTGTTGCTCCCGTCAACGGACACACATCAATGCCGGTAATGATCACCTGAATGACTCCTGAACGATTGAATGCCGCCGAAGCGTGTCTCGGCGACGTTGTTAAACGCAATACCGTTCAAAAAGTAGCAGGCACACTCCGTGTGCCGTCCGCCAAGCTGCTAAAACACTGTTTCTTGCGGCTGCGGCACAGGGATTTGCCTGCTACTATGAATAATTGAACGGTATTGTTGTTAAACGACTACGCCCCGGAACAAGGGCGGCACGGGACGATTGTGATTTAAGGTCGCAGGTTCTGAATCTCACCGCAATCCTCGGGCTCGGATCAGCCAATTATTCCTGGCTCCGCAGTTTTTGCGACCCCGAATGATGCGAGGGCGTTCTGGGTTCGTCGCGCCACGCCCCTGAGCTTGCGTCAGGGGTTTATATCGCCTTTTCACCAGGCTCGTGTGGTAGTGCAAAGTCGGTATGAACCCCCGAGACGAGCTCGGGGGCGGCTGGGGATCGAACGGGCAAAACGAAAATCCGTGTTTGTAAACATTACAAGTCGTCCAGGGACTGTTATTGGAGCATGAACTGCCGAACTGGTGTTGTGGTTCGGCGGAACCTGCTGTTAGCCTGCGGTCTTTCCAAAGCGGCGAAGTGCTCGGTCAACAACGGGCTCAGAAAAGGGGCTTTTCTGAGCATTGCAGAAAGGTGATCGCGAACATGAAAAGAATGACATCGCGTTTGCATTACTGCGATGGAGCGCGCCGCACGCTGCACGGAAGAATCATTGTGGGACACGGGGCGCTGCTGATGGCCTTCGTTGTCCTCGCGACCACCGGCTGCATGAACTCGCAGAACACTCGATTTCCGTCGCTGTATACGTGGATGCCCAGCGCAGAAAACGAAGCGTTCGAAAGGCAGGATCCCTTCCCGGATCCAGACATCGGACCTTCGATGCATTCGACACCGCGCGGCTATGAGCGGCCTCGAAGTGAATCGCGGCGCGCAGCAGAGCAACGAATGTTCCAGGGACTGCCTGTCGGTCCTGAAAATGTACGCCCGGGCGTTCCTCAGGGCGGCCAGCGAAACGACCGCGCCGTTTACTGACACGGCGACGTAGAAACTCGATCGCCTCGTCGCGCCCACATCTCGCCTGCGTGCAGAAACCGCACGAGAAAGCATGCTTGGATTGACGGTCGGGATAGCTCACGACACACTGACCAGCCTCTCCGCATTCGTCCTGCCTTTGTGAGGAATTGTCATCGTGGTCAAGCTGTTCCAGGCCTTTGTGCTCGCTGCCGTCTCTGTCAGCCTTTGTCCTCCGGTAGTCTCTGAAAACTGGCCCGGCTGGCGCGGACCCACGAGCAACGGCATCAGCACGGAAAAAGGTCTGCCCACAGAATGGAGTGCCACAAAGAACGTGGCATGGAAGCTGGAACTTCCAGGACCCGCCGGCGCCACGCCTGTTGTCTGGGGTGACACGATTTTTCTGACTTCGGCAAACGGCACGGACGAATTGTTGCTGATGGCTGTCGACACAAGAGGCAAAAAACTGTGGCAGCAGGTGGTCTCGTCGGGCAACCAGATCGCTCGCGGAGATGAAGGCAACTCCGCGTCGCCGTCTCCAATTACGGACGGCAAACATGTGTGGACTTTCATGGGCGAAGGAACGCTTGGCTGCTACTCCGTCGATGGCAAGGAGACATGGAAGTTCAACGTTCAGGATCGTTACGGCAAGTTCAGCATTCAGTTCGGCATGAGTTCCACGCCGGTGCTGGAAGATGGCGTCCTGTACCTGCAGCTGATTCACGGCGAAGGAAATCCCAAAACGCGAGAAGCGGTTGTTGTTGCCCTCAATGCAAAGTCCGGTAAAGAGATCTGGAAAGTCGATCGTCCCAGCGATGCCGAAGCCGAGAACGAACATTCCTATGCGTCTCCGATGATGTACCATGACGGCGAGACCAAATTTCTGCTCAGTCACGGAGCTGATTTCATCGTCGCGCATGATTTGAAAGATGGTCACGAACTGTGGCGCTGTGGCGGGCTGAATCGACGAGATGATCAGGTGCTGCCCTACGATCCGACTCTTCGCTTTGTGGCGTCTCCCGTTTCCGCCCCTGGGATTATCGTCGTCCCATCTGCCAAGCAGCATCCGGTTCTTGCGATCAAACCCGATGGCTCGGGAGACATCACGGGCATTGCCGACAAGCAGCTTTGGGCATGGAAGCGAACTCCTGACGTCCCGACACCGCTCATCGTCGATGATCTGGTGTACCTCTGCATGGAGAACGGCAATCTGACCGTTCTGGAGGCCATGACCGGAAAAGAAGTGTACTCCGAAGCCACTCATCGCCAACGCCACCGAGCTTCTCCGGTCTTCGCTGACGGCAAGCTATACCTGACGGCTCGCGATGGGCGAGTCACCGTAGTGCAGGCCGGTCGAGAATTCAAAAGTCTGGCTGTGAATGACCTGGGCGAAGATCAGTCGGCGTCTCCCGCAGTTTCCAACGGGACGATTTATCTGCGAACGTTCAAGCACTTGTGGGCGATTCGCCAGCAGTAACTTTCCGCCGCTGCCGATCAGGGTGGATAAATTTCCCGTTGCAGCGTCGACATCCAATAACGAGGGTGTGGCTGGCAAGCCGCAATGAGGCTGGGGTAATTGGAGTGACTTGGCAATTGAAACTGAGGGCGCATAAAAACGGCCTCTTTGCGAAGATGGAGGTATCACAACTTCATTCTTCAAAGGCAAGGAGGCCGAGTAAT
>JBDNHX010000450.1:0-11338 GCA_041688565.1 Planctomycetaceae bacterium | reverse complement strand
GGCAAGGGGTATCCGGAATTGAAAGACTGGGCTCTGGCATGGCTGCTGCGAATTCGCGAGTTGTACTGCCTCAATCGTGATGCTCTCGTTGACGCGAGCCACCCAGCCAGGAAGCCGAGGCAACGGTAACGGTGACCGTAGTCTGGGTTCGGGTTCGTTTTTTTGCAGCCAACGCCCCCGCGCGAATCCTCCGCCCGTTTGATGAGCCCAGCCCGACGTGCGTTTCGTTCCACGTAACGGCACACGACAAAGAAGTATTCCTCATCCTGAATCGGAAAACTCTTGTAACGCTGCTGGTAAATGATGTCGGAGTTCAATGGCTGGCCTGCGTTTACCCTTCGCACGGACGCTCAAGACAGACCGGTCGCCCGATCCGCCCCTCCGCTGAAGTCCGAAGTAGTTGGCTAAACTTTCCTCGTAAGATACTTTCATTCTCTATTCCAAACCGGTTTATCTCGGCACACAATGTCCCCTTTTATTCCAGTGCCAGCTTTTGTCGCTCCGTGGACTCAGTTGGTTACAAAAATCCGGCCACAACCCCACTGGCCGTGACAAGCCCGCACCTCAGACGTATCATCTTCCAGTCGCTTCCAACGCCACGTTGATTGCGCAGAGCCGCTCCCTGCAATTCTGCAGCCTCATTCGTCGCCCCGACACAAAGCGGAAAGTTTCAACCCACGGTCTACACCTCTGGCTAATCGCCATACGCTATAGATCGCAATTCGGTATCCAACCTCAATTGACCCTCGCGCAATATCCATCATGCCTGAACACCAAGATACCCAACGCACCAAGGCGAACAACAATGTCTATCTTCAACCGTTTGTTGTCGCGTCTCTCGCGGCGATTTTCGGGTTTGGCTACATCTATTATTACCGCGGTGAGATCGCTCGCGCACTGATCGTGGGTGGCGTCATATTTCTGACGATGTTTTGGGTCGTTCTACGTGGTGGAGTCCTGAAGAAGCGACGCGAAACAAGTGAATCGCTATCGCTGTCGACTGCTTCTACCCAGGCATCCGGTGGTCGCGGCGCACGGAAAAAAACGCGATTGCTTGCGCCGTATTGATGGGTATTCCACTCGTGGGCTATTTGATCTACGCCGCATCTGCTCCTGTCAAAACGGATAGTTCGATTCAATCCACCGACCAGCAAGGCGATGAGATTAAACGAGTCCGAAAAGTAGAAATGATATTTTGGAAAGAGCTTTCAAAAAATCCGCATCCATCATTCGCGTCTTCCGTCGACGCTGCTGTGGATGGCCTCAAATTTTCAGTACATAACATGGAAAAGAATTGGCCGAGCGGGCCGACTGTCGTAACGTATGAAGGCACAGCAAAGGATGGGCTTGAGATTTACAAAGCCCTGAGATCGGTTGGGTTGCCGATTTCTACCTTCCGCGCTGTGCAGTAGAGAGCAACAAAGGGGTCCCATGTTTCGTCTTCGCTTGCTCGCAGCCTCCGCGGCCTGCTTTTTGGTTGTTTCTCTGGTGCTCCTGAATTCCGCGCAGGCTCAGTCGGATCCGCGACTGCCGTTTCCGCAAAACCGCGTTCGCGACTTTTATACGCGACAGGCCGAACAGTTTTTGGATCATCGCCCAACCGGACCGGTCGACGTTCTGCCGCAATTCCCGGGACTCGATGGCGGAGGTTTTGGGCACTGGGGCCAGAACCCTGAAGAGGTCAGCTTTGACCACAACTTGAATGAAGTCGACACCGGCAACGTTGTTTGTCAGCTGACTCGACATTTCGGGCAGACCACATTCAAGGGCGTCAATGTCCTGGTTGATCCGGCGTCAAAGTCGACGGTGCTGTTTGATCCGTTGCGAATGACCTACGTTGATGCCTGGCGTGGTGGCTTTGTGAAATGGGGTTTCGTGCGTTTTGGTCTGATGGGCGGTCTTGAACCGGCCGGAGATCGCATTGTCGATCTCAGTCAGGGCTCATGGCAGATTCCGGCGAATACGCTTCATCGCTATCGAGGCTTTTACAGACACGGGCAGCAGGTCGTCTTTGCCAGTGAGCTGGGCGGCGCAAAAGTTCTGGACACCATCGCAGTTGTCGACGGTCAACTTGTCAGAACGTTACAGATCGAAGGGCAGCTGCCGCAGTGCTTCCTGAAGATATTCGTCCCCCCAGCCGGTGCGAAAATCAGCGACTCAAAAGATGAAGCCGCGAAGATTCAGAGTCTGTCTGCGGTCATGCCCGACGATCAAGCCGTTCGGCTTAGCCTTCCCCTGCACATCGACGGGGCGACACTTGTGGTTCGTGACGGAGCCATCGGAATTGACTTCAGTGGCGGCAAAATTGGGCAGCCGCTGCAATTGCAGATTGCGGCAGGCCCGATGGGCACCATGGAGCCATCGCTTGCGGCCAACAGTGCGGCCTTGTCCGCCGTTGTGGTTCCGAAAATTGCCGCGTTGAATGCCGGAGCGGCTGGACAATGGACAACAAAAATAGTGGAAACCCGGGGCGTGCTGGGCGACGAGTCCGGCGGTCTGGCCATCGACAGCGTGACCCTGCCGCAGGCCGCGAACAATCCTTTCAAATCGTCCATGCGCATCGGTGGCGTCGCGTGCTTTGATGACGGCCGCGTGGTGGTTTCCACGTTGATGGGCGAAGTCTGGATTGTTGACGGAATTAACGAGATGGCTACCAAACCGCTGCGGTGGCGACGGATCGCCGCCGGTTTCTATCAGGCTCTGGGGGTCGTCATTCAGGAGGAAAAAATTCTCGTTCTGGGTTCGGATCAGATCACTCGTCTGCATGATCTGAATGGAGATCGGGAGACAGATTTTTATGAATGTGTGACGAACAATTTTCCGACGACTGGCGGTCATGACTTCTGCACATCGCTACAGCAGGACGATGCTGGTCGACTTTACTGGGCCATCTCATCCGGTGATTTTGGAGTCGCTCGCATGGACTCCACGGGCACGATCGAATCGCTCGGCAATGGACTCCGCAATTCCAATGGAATCGGTGTATCTCACGACGGCAGCGTTGTGCTGGCCACGGTGCAGGAAGGTACGTGGACACCAGCGTCCGCCATCTTTGATGTTGCCAGACAAAGCTATCACGGACTGAAGGGGCCAAAGCCTGAGCATGGGAAATATGGTTACGATCTTCCGCTCGTTTTTATTCCTCGCGGCATTGATAACTCGTCGGGCGAGGTCGGATATCTTCCTGTTGACGAACGACTGGGTTCGTTAAGCGGTGCGGCGATTGGTACATCGTATGGAGCCTGTCAGGCGTATCTTGTTTTGCGGGATGTGGTCAACGGTAAGTCTCAGGGCGCGATTGTTCCGCTGCGAGGTGAATTTCTCAGCGGTGTGTGTCGAGTCGCCTTCAACACTCATGATGGAAGCGTGTTTTTGGCGGGGACGGAAGGCTGGCAGAGCTACGCGCAGGAGGACGGTTGTCTGCAGCGGATTCGACTGACAGGCAAACCGCTGCCTCTGCCGACTGCCATTGAAGCTCACAACAACGGTGTGGTTGTTCGTTTTAGTGAAGCGATCGATCCATCGTCCGTGACGCTGCAGAATACCTTTTGTCAACAGTGGAATTATCTGTACAGCGCTGGCTATGGTTCGCCCGAGTTTTCAGTGAACGAACCTGGACGACAGGGGCACGACCTTGTCGATGTGAAATCTGTCCGTCTACTGCCGGATGGTCGGTCAGTTTTCATTGAAGTGCCGACGCTGCATCCGGTGATGCAGTTTCACGTGCATCTGCGACTGAAGACGGCGACCGGTCATTCGTTTTCGCCCGATCTGTTTGCGTCTCTTTATGAACTGCGTTCGGATTTTTCAGAATTCCCAGGCTACGCGGTGGTGGCAAAACGGCGTGCTCCTGATTTTCCAATTGCAGAAAAGTACGAGCAGGATCCGCGCCTGGTGAAGCAGGAGGAGCTTGGAACAAATTTCGGCTGGGTTTCCAGTTCGCTGAAAATTTCCGTCAGCGCGTCGGCTGGACTTCAGTTTGAGCCGCGCCAGCTGCGAGTTCCGCCGGGGGCCCGTGTGTCATTGGCGTTTCGCAACGGTGACCCGAGCATGCCGCATAACGTAGCTGTGGTGAAGGCCGATCAGATTGATCAGTTTGGTGAACAGTCGATGCAACTGGCCAGCAATCCTCGCGCAATCGCGACGCATTATGTGCCGAATGATCCTGCGGAAATCTGCTTCTCCCCAATCCTGCAGCCGGGCGATCAGTACACGATGTTTTTTGAAGCTCCGAAAGAGCCGGGCGAATACCATCTGGTTTGCACATATCCTGGCCACTGGCGAGTCATGCAGGGGAGCCTGTTTGTAATTCCGGAGGGCGAACTGTTGCCGGAATCTTCCAATGTGCCTGTTCGAAAGTTTGTGCAGATGTGGAGTCTGGCGGAACTTGCTTCGGATGCGGATTCACTGGTCGGCCGATCGTTCGAGCAGGGACGCTTGACGTTTGAGGCCGCTGGCTGCAGCAAGTGTCACAAGATCAATGAACTTGGAACCGCCCTCGGACCGGACCTCACAAAAGTGTCCGAGCGTTTTAAAGGGCAGAAGCTGCTGCAGCAGATTCTGCAGCCGTCGACCGAAGTCAACAAGCAGTATCAGACATGGGTGGCCGCACTTCACGATGGCCGAGTCATCGCGGGGCTGATGCTGGAACAATCCGATTCCGCCGTGACACTGCTGCCCAATCCGCTGAAGCCGGAGACAAAAACGACGCTGCAGAAAAATGACATTGATGAGCTGGAAGCATCGCCTTTGTCAACAATGCCCATGAGCCTCCTGATCACGTTCAGCCGGGATGAAATTTTCGACCTGTTGGCATTCATTCAATCGGGCGGCCAGAAATCGAATCCGCTGTTTCGGCCAGCGGGCTCGAAATAGGTAACCAACCGCAAGCCCATTGGCCCATGCATTTCGACGGGCAGGAATGCCCATCCTACGATAAAATTGGGAGGCGTCGGGGTATTTTGTCAGGGCTGACACGGGACCGGGTCAAACGGATGAGCCGCATGAAGTGCCTTGGGAAAACAATTTCTGCGAGTCTCGGCAGATCCTGCCGGTTCAGCAAAATCAGACTTTTCACAGAGCGGATGAGAAGTCAGAATCATTATCAGCCGAAAGTAATCTGAAATAAACGGTTATGCAGTTTCTTTAGACGACTGAAAAGGATTCTGCGTCTTTCGGATGTGATTGATCTTGGAGTCTCACGGACGCGGTGTCCGGATGTATTGTGTGTCTTGAAAGGCTTCTGTACTTCGAGTGCTCGCATGCCAAACGAACTTCCCGTCCCAGACGATTTGAAGCATCTTATTGAAAAGCGTGGCGGTAAAGACCGTCGTAAGAAGAACGAGGGCCGCTTGTCGGATGACGACGATAGTGGCGGTGGCGGTGGCGGCGGCGGCGGCGGTGAAGTCCGTCGCGCCGGGCCAAAAGATAAACGGCACACGAAAAACTACCGCGACCTGCTGAATGACGACGATGACTAACCAGCCGCTCGCCTTCGTCACTGTCACGTTTGACCAACTGTCGGGTTTACCAGACGGCTTTTAAGGTTTTGCACTCGGAGGTCCGAGTGCAAAGCGGGGCTCACCAGGCAGAAACAAACGTGGATGATGAAGTCGGCACGGGCGAACAAAAGTCATCGAAACTCAGTTCGCCAGAATCAGCTTCCGTTCCGCGAACAGCCGCAGGAAGACGCCTGAAACAACTGGCTGCCGTCTCAGGAGCAATCATCTGTCTTGTGCTGGCGGCCGTGGGTTTCTTTCTGCCTTTGCTTCCCTGCACTCCATTCGTTCTGCTGGCCAGCTTTCTGCTCGTGCAATCATCGCCCGGGATGCACCGCAGGCTGCGAGACTCCAAATTCTTTGGACGCATCCTGGTTGACTGGGAGGATCGAAAAGGCATTCGTTCGGCCGACAAAGTGCGTGCCATCATCGTGGTGATCGCCAGCCTGCTGTTTTCGATCCTTGTGGCCCGGCCTTCGACACCGATCAAATTCCTGATCCTCTTCTTTGTGACCATCGGGCTGTGGGTCATCCTTCGACTGCCGCTGGCTCGCGATAACAAGAATGACAAGGACTAACGGCCGGATTAGAAAGGGGTCAGGAACCAATAGTGCGCAGCACCCTTCGGGCCGTTTGGCTATTGGTTCCTGACCCCTTTTCTGAGCCCCTTTTCTGAGCCTTTGGCTTTCACAGCGAAACGCTCTTTAAACGCCGCCAAATTCGTCATCATAGTCAGCCATGGCAGCGAGAATCACTTTTTCTGCGTGCGCCCGATCGTAGATGTGATCGATCGAAACCTGCTGTGTTGTTTCCCCAGGCATCACTTTGTAGGTGGTGAAGTAGTGCCTCAGGCGTTCCACAAGAGCCTGTGGCAGCTCATCCAGATCTTCCACATGGGACCAGATGGTGTCCTGAGCCAGGATGCCGATGATCTTGTCATCCGCTTCGCCGCCGTCCAGCATTGGCAAGCCACCGATCACGCGCACGTTGACGATGACTTCCGATTTTGTAATCGGGCGTTCGCTCAGAACGCAGATATCCAGCGGGTCACCGTCGCCTCGACGAGCTTTCGGCATAATCTCGGCCACTCGGCTGCCGCAGAACGTGCGAGGAATAAAACCGTAGAGTGCTGGCGGCTGCGACGACGTTCGTTGCGGCCGGTCCACACGCAGGTAGCCGGTCACCTTGTCCACTTCATACTTCACCAGGTCGAAGGGCGTGATTTCAATGAAGGCATGAACGAGATGCGGAGGATTGGGCCCAACTTCCAGGCCATGCCATGGATGCGGACGCCAGCGAAAAAACGGTTTTGGAAAAGCCATATCTCATTTCCGGATGTCGGAGAGCGGGAGCAAACTAATTCGGCACTCCCTGCCATAATCGTCACTGGTGCAGACTCTAGGGCATCGCGCCCTCGTTGGAAGCGCCAGTATCCGTGACACACGGAATTTTCCCTGACGGGGATCCGCCAGGCGTTGTGACTCTGCCGCGAAGAGTCCCATCAACCGGCTGAGTCTGCCTGCGTTCAGCCGGTCTTGCAAAAAATCGGCAGTTTTTGCCGCGGTAACTCCTTTATGGACGGCACTTTGCGACAGAGATTTCGACCTTGATCGGATCCTCGCGACAGAGATATAGTCCGGTTCCTTTCTGCGGCCGATCCTATTCACAGCATACTTCGCTGATCCCGGCTGAACTCTGTATAAATTTCCCTCCTGCGTTCCCTGTGCGGCATCATTCGTGGTTTTATCACTCACCACTTCAAGCGAAACATGCGCCCGCAAAGACGGTCGGGGTCGTGGTTTTTCGACGATACTGCTCCTGTTGCTGGCAATGCTGCTGCCAGGAACGAATGCTGGCTGCAACGGACGATCGATCAAAGTCGACAACCCGGTTTTCGCCCCCGCACCACCACGACGTTCTCTGGTCAATCACTCAGCCGACGCAGAAGAGCAAAAGCTCGTTCTGGCTCAAAAGAGTGACGGGACAGACGTTCAGCCTGTGGGATTCTCAAAGTTCGCCAACGGACCGTTAAGTGGCAGCAGTTTGGTAGCCGAAGTCAACGGGAAGCCAGTGTTTGTCGACGACGTTCTTGGAGGGGCTCGCCAGATTATTGAACGCGACCCCAATCTTCCCGATGACAAACGTCAGATGGTGATGCTGTCGACGTTGCAAAAACGACTTCCCAAATATGTCGAGGACGAACTGATCGTTCAGGCTCTGGAGAAGAAGATTCCTGAAGACAAACGAAAGACGATTCGTGAGTCGCTGGAGCCGCAGTTCCAGAAAGTAGTGACCGGCATCAAAGAAAAAGAGGGCTTCGTTACAGATCAGCAGCTCAACGACCGTCTTGCGGACGAAGGAATTTCGATCACTCAGCTGCGGGACAATTTTGTTCGCATGCAGATGGTTGAGGGATATGTTGGCAGCATGTGCAAGGTTCCCGATTCCATCGATCGTGAGGAACTGCTGCGATATTACCGCGAGCACATGGACGAGTACACGGCGGACGAAGAAGTGCGATTTGCCGAGATCGTGATTCGGTTCAGAGATCATGAGGGCCGTGAAGGGGCAGAGCAGGCAATGGCGTCCGTTGTCACGCAGCTGCAGAGTGGCAAGGAATTCGGCGATGTGGCTCAGGCAATGTCTGACACATTAACTTCCGAAAAACGTGGCGAGGTTGGCTGGATCAAACGCGATTCTCTGTCGGATAAACAGCTGGAAGAAATGCTGTTCGACATGCCCGCCGGGCAACTCTCCAGCGTTCAGACTCGCGAAGATCGCTTCGAAGTTTACAAAGTGATCGCGCACCGAAATCCAGGCACGACGCCGTTTCAGGAAGTCCAGAAGGACATCGAAAACCTTCTTCTGAGGCAGCTTAATGAAGAAGCGAGAAAAAACGTGCGTAAGGACATTCGCTCCAAAGGAAATGTGGTCACCATTTTCGGCGACGACTTCAAACTGGAATCGATGAACTAAGAATCGACTCGGGATAAATTCACCATGCTGGTTGGCCTTCGCCCTCAGCAGACCGCAGACTTTAACAGTCGGCAATGTACCCGAACGCGATGCTGCGGCTCAATGATCTCGTCGAGTGCGAGCCGACGAATCCTGGCCTGATTCCATGGCCTGAAGTTGATTCCGACATTGCCTCACGGGGCTTCGTTGTTTTGCTCACCACGGCACCACGGAAGTTTAACGCCGCTGTCTCCGCGTCCGTGGGTGCTCGATAGAAATCAGTGCCTCTTTGCCGACAACGGCAGTGGTGAAACCGATTGAACAACCCGGGACTATGACAATCCTTCATCGCGCGACTGGATGTCGGTTGAAGGTACGTCTGGCGCTGGGCGGCGGTACCGGTGAATCACGGCGGAGAGGCAGGAAGCGGCGGCCGTGATGCCGGTCCGTACAATTCCCACGCCTGCGTCATTCAGCAACGTAAAAGCCAGCAGTGTCAGGCTGGCGGAGGCGATCAAAAGCCACGTTCGATGCTGCTGATGACTGGCCAGATGAAACACAGCCTTTGCGACGACCGGCTGCACGACCTGCACTTCCGGTGGAGCTTTCTTTGCTGTGCCGCCAAAAAGCAGATCCTGCGAAACAGGTACCAGTTCTGGGCCACCTGAGCCGGAGTTCTGGTTGGCTCGCACCAGGCGGCGAGCGAACTCGGGGTCATTTTTCAGGGCCGCAGCCACTCGTTCCAGGTAGTCGGCTTCGTCTTCCAGCTGCGTCAGCCGACCGGCATTGGTCAGGCACTGCTGACGAACATTGATCCAGTCAGCGATCTTGGGCGAAAGGGCGACGCCGGCGTACAGAGTTGCGGCAATCAGCAGGACCATCCAAAAAGCGATCGATAACAAAAGAGAACCGGCCGTCTGAGAAATCATCACGGATTCCTCGGCGACCGGTTCTGGAGTTTCGATCAGTTCGACTTTAGGCATTGACGTTCGCGGGTCACGAACTGATCAGAGTGCCATCAGATCGTGCCACCAAAAGTTGCTGAATCGCCCAGCATCTCTTCGATGCGGAGCAGCTGATTGTATTTACAGATTCGATCGGTTCGGCTGGCTGAACCCGTCTTGATCTGGCCGGTCCGCAGTGCAACAGCCAGGTCAGCGATCGTGGTGTCTTCCGTTTCGCCCGACCGGTGGCTCATGACAGCCGTGTAGCCGTTTCGGTAAGCCATCTGAACCGCCTGAATGGTTTCGGTGAGCGTTCCGATCTGGTTAACTTTAATCAGAATGCTGTTTGCGATTCCTTTGTCGATCCCGCGGGTCAGGCGAGTCACGTTGGTTACGAACAGGTCGTCGCCAACCAGCTGCAGACGGTCTCCCAGCTTATCGGTCAGTTTCTTCCATCCGTCCCAGTCGTCTTCTGAGCAGCCGTCTTCAATTGAGCAGATCGGGTACTTGTCAGCCCACTGTTCCAGCAATCCTACCATGCCGTCAGCATCGACAGTCTTGCCGTCAACGTTATAAAGGCCGGTCTTGGAATCGAAGAATTCTGTGGCCGCACAGTCGAGAGCAATCTGAATCTGCTCACCAGGCGTGTAACCCGCTTTCTCAATCGCGGTCATGATGATCTGCAGAGCTTCTTCGTTGGTCTTCAGGTCAGGTGCGAATCCACCTTCGTCACCAACGGCCGTGCTGAGCCCCATGCCCGCGAGGACTTTCTTCAGGCTGTGAAAGATTTCCACACCAGCTCGCAGCGAATCACTGAAGGAGTCAAAGCCGAGTGGCATGACCATGAATTCCTGCATGTCGATGCCGTTATTGGCATGCGCTCCGCCGTTGATGATGTTCATCATCGGAACTGGCAGACAGTTTGCGCCAACACCACCGAGGTATCGGAACAGTGGGAGACCAGAGATTGTTGCGGCCGCATGAGCAGACGCGAGCGAGCAGGCCAGAATCGCATTGGCACCCAGACGTGACTTGTTGGGCGTTCCGTCGAGTTCAATCATGGTCAGGTCGATGGAAGCCTGATCGGTTACGTCCATGTCGACGAGTGCATCTGCAATTTCGTCGTTGACGTTTTCAACCGCCTGAAGGACTCCCTTGCCAAGGAAGCGAGAACTGTTTTCTGTGTCGCGCAGTTCGCAGGCTTCGTGAGCCCCGGTGCTGGCTCCGCTTGGGACTGCCGCACGGCCAATGGTGCCGTCTTCGAGCAGAATGTCTACTTCAACCGTTGGATTACCACGGCTGTCTAAAATTTCACGGGCATGAACTGCGGCAATCGCAAGACTCATAAACAAAATTCTCCGTCAACAGACTTTGAAAGGGAAACTGAATGATAATGTCGCGGGATTTTGTCGCAGGACTAATCTCCCGAACCTATCTCGGCGCTCTTTGAATTTCTCGAAAGGTTGCCTAGTGTAGCAGGATCCCGGAAGCCGGTGTGAGTCCACGGCAGGCGACTTTGAACCACAATTTTCCGAAGTTCTCAGCGTTGACACCAAAACTCACGATTTATCGGCCCGAATAACGGATCACAGTCGCCGGAGCCCCCATCAGCGTGCGGGGTGTCGATGTCGTCCGTTTTGTGAACCAATCGTCATACCAACCCGAACCGTCACCGAGGAATTCGTCGAAAAAGAAAGGCCATTATCACAACCCGACGCGTCAGCGAGGGATTCACGGGAACCCACTCAAACAGCCACCACCCAATCCCTCACTTACGTTTCGGGTTTTGCAAGCCCCGGAAATTCCATCCCTCATTGCCGCTTCGGGTTTCTAAAATTCACGCGTGGTAGTGCGATGGCGGTATGAACCGAGGAGACAAGGTCGGGGGCGTGGGAACAATGTTAGTCGATTTGCGATTATAGTAGCCATCACTCTCCGAGT
>JBDNHX010000449.1:0-6838 GCA_041688565.1 Planctomycetaceae bacterium | reverse complement strand
TGATGGGCGATCGATGACCGGGTGATGGGCGATCGATGACCGGGTGATGGGCGATCGATGACCGGGTGATGAGTGGCCGATGACCGGCTAACGGTCACATCCGGGGCCGAATTTTTCTGCACAATATTCCTCAACACAGATTCTCAGTCACACTATGGGACTCTTCGACAAACTTAAACGCGGTCTGGAAAAGACAAAGCAGATTCTGCGAACCGATGTTCGTGACCTGTTTCGGTCCGGCCAGATTCTGGACGATTCGCTGCTTCAGGATTTTGAAGCGAGACTGATTCGAACAGATATGGGCGTCACCGCAGCCAGTCGAATCACTGAAAAGCTTCGTACCGATCACGGCGGACGCACTGTCGATGTCGATGCCATCTGGAAAACCGTTCACGATGAAATGGTCGACCTGCTGCGTGGCAAGGACGATGTACGGTGGGATCTTAGCAATCCACTTTCTCCGCTCGCCAAAGCCGCCTCTGGGCCAACCGTCATCCTTGTGGCGGGCGTCAACGGCGCTGGCAAAACAACGTCGATCGCGAAGCTCACAAATCTGCTGATGATGAATGGTCAGAAGGTTGTTTTGGCTGCAGGCGATACGTTTCGCGCGGCAGCCGTCGAACAGCTGACCATGTGGAGCGAACGACTGGGTTGCACTATTGTTCGCAAGGAAAGCAATTCTGATCCGGCGGCCGTCGCATTTGACGGAGTCCAAAAAGCGGTTGAGATTGGCGCCGACTATCTGATCGTGGATACCGCCGGCCGCCTGCAGACTCAGAAAAACCTGATGGATGAGCTGGAAAAAATCCGCCGCGTGATGCGCAAAATTATTCCCGATGCTCCGCATGAAAGTCTGCTGGTGCTGGATGCGACCACCGGACAAAACGGACTCAGCCAGGCCAAGAGCTTTTCGCAGGCCATCGGCTGCACCGGACTAATTCTGTCGAAGCTCGACGGAACAGCGCGCGGCGGCGTCGTGATTGCCATTCGTCAGGAGATGGGTTTCCCTGTCAAATACATCGGCGTCGGTGAACAGGCTGACGACATCGAAATCTTTGATCCCGACAGCTTCGTCGACGCTCTGTTCGCAAAATAGCCGATCGCTGGCCGGCAGGCTGTTGATTTCATCGTTTTCAGAACCTGACGCGTCGGGTTGGGATGACCAGCTGACCTAAAAGTCACTAAACTATCAAGACGCCCGCTGGCGTCAGGCTGGTTTTTGGACATCGCGAACCAGGCGTCGCAGTGTGGGTTCGTCGATGACCTGACCTTTGGGTTGGCGTTTGATGAGGTCCATCACGGCAGCGACTTCGCTGTCATCCACAAGCAAACCAAGCTCCGCCAGTCGGTGGGCCACGGCCTTGCGACCGCTGTGTCGTCCGAGCACCAGTTGCAGATCGCCGCCTCCGACTTTTTCGGGCCGAAACGGAAGGTAAGTGTCGGGGTTTTTCAGCAGCCCGTCCTGATGAATGCCGGCTTCTGTGGCAAAGATATTTGCGCCGCCGATCGGCTTCATGCGAGGAATCGCGATTCCGGTGAGCTGAGCCACCAGGTGACACAAAGGGGCAAGCTTCGTGGTGTCGATTCTGAACGAACGTTTGTATTGATCCTGATGCAGAGCGAGTGCCATCGCCACTTCTTCCAGCGACGCATTTCCGGCACGCTCACCAATTCCGTTCACCGTGCATTGAACAACATTGGCTCCTTCCTGAATACAGGCCAGAGTGTTCGCGACGGCCATGCCAAGGTCGTTGTGAAAATGGACGGCAAGCAGAGCCCTGTCGAGGTTGGGGACGCCGTCCTGAATGGCTTTGATAAAATCGCGAGCCTTCTCGGGAGTCAGCAAACCGACAGTGTCGGGGAATCCAATTGTTGTCGCTCCGGCATCAATGGCTTCGCGATAACACTGGCACAGGTAATCGACTTCGGTACGGCTGGCATCTTCGGGGCTGAAGGCGACAATCCGAAACTTGCCGGCGGCGTAGCTAACGGTGTCGGTGATGATCTGCAGGACTTCGCTGCGACTGCGATTCAGCTTGTGAACTCGATGCAGCGGACTGGTTCCGCAGAACAGACTGACTCCTTTTTTGTGCAGCGGGTTCCCATCCAGAGCTCGTTCGGCCGCATCAATGTCGCTTCTCACCGTGCGACAGAGCGCAGTGAGAACCGACTTTTTGATGACACCGACCATCATCCGAATGGCTTCTACGTCTGCTTCAGAACTCGCCGGAAATCCCGCGTCGAGCGAATGGATGCCGGTTTCTTCCAGAGCTTTCGCGATCTGCAGTTTCTCGTGCGGTTCCAGCGTGGCGCCCGGCATCTGTTCGCCATCGCGCAGCGTTGTATCGCTGAAGAGAACAGCTCCGCTGCGTTTATGATGACTGATGATGGCGTGCCGAACCTTATCAGCAATCTGACCGGAAATTTTCTGCAAAAGTGTGGGCCGAGTCATAGGCAGCAAACGCCCTGGTCCTGAGGTGTCTCAACGGTTTTTTTGAGTGTCTGAAAATGTTACGCCACGCGTCGAAGCTGGCGTTGAGACTGACGCGCGACAAAGGCGGCGTAGTCTTCAGGAGTATCGATGCCTACTGACGCATGGTTCACCACAGCGACGGCCATTGATGCACCGCACTGAAGAGCTCGCAACTGTTCCAGCTTCTCAAGCTGCTCCAGCGGCGATGGTGGCATGGTCGTCAGCTTCAGCAGAAAGTCGCGACGGTACGCATAAAGTCCCACATGCAGCAGCCACGGCGACGGCTCATCATCACGAAAGTGGTCTTCAATCGCCACGTCTCGGCTAAACGGAATCGGCGAACGGCTAAAGTACATGGCTCGCCCGTTGACATCCATCACCACTTTGACACAACTCGGATCGCGGACAACATCCGGCGAGGTAATCGGCGCGGCAACAGTGGCCATCTGGCAGTTGGACGAGCGAATCTCACGCACCAGAGATGCAACGACACTCGGTTCCAGTTCAGGCTCATCGCCCTGCAGATTCACAATCGCATCGGCATCCGAAAAGCAGCGGCGAGTCACCTCGGCGATGCGATCTGTGCCGCTGTTGTGAGCGCCGGTCATCTCGGCTCGACCGCCAAAGCGATGCACAGCCTCCGCAATTTCTTCGCTGTCGGTTGCGACAACCACATCGTGCAGATCGGGACATTCGCAGGCCGTTTCCCACACATATTGCAGCAGCGGTTTGCCGGTGACGTTCAGCAGCAACTTCCGAGGCAAACGGGTGGATTGCAGTCGGGCGGGAATGATGCCAACAATCTTCATGACTCACATCCTTGTCGAGCGACCTCATGCACTGGCCGAAGTCTGAACGCAGAAACTGCGGATCAGTTCGGCAAATTGCGGCAAAATCCTTCGCCGCATGTGGAAGTCTAGACCAAAACCGGCATTCGTGTCAAAATGAACTCCAGAGGTCGGAGAGGGGACAAAACAAAATGCCCTTCTCCCCCGCGGGGGAGAAGGTGGCCGATAGGCCGGATGAGGGGGCGGAGAGTGCAGGAAGCAAAAAACACAAAGCAAAAATAGACACAACCCCCTCACCCTGGCCCTCTCCCTGGCCCTCTCCCCCAAAGGGGAGAGGGGACAAAACAAAATGTCCTTCTCCCCCGCGGGGGAGAAGGTGGCCGATAGGCCGGATGAGGGGGCGGAGAGTTCAGGAAGCAAAAAACACAAAGCAAAAATAAACACAACCCCCTCACCCCGGCCCTTTCCCCCAAAGGGGAGAGGGGACAAAACATCTTGTTAAAGAGCTTCTGCCCGTGCAGTTGAACATTGCGAACGGATTCCCATGAAAATTTTCTTCTCAGCTGGCGAACCCAGCGGCGATCAGCATGCCGCGCGTCTTATTCGTGAACTTCAGTCGCGCCAGCCCGGCTTTGTCGCCGAAGGTTTTGGTGGTCCCTCAATGCGTGCTGCCGGATGCGATGTGCATTTTGAACTGACCGATCTGGCGGTGATGGGAATTCTGAAAGTGCTCCCGCTGCTGGCCAAATTTCGGCGACTGGTTAAACAGGCGGAGGCTCACTTTGATGCCAATCGGCCGGATGCTGTTGTCCTTGTGGATTTCCCCGGCTTCAATTGGTGGATCGCTCGCGCGGCAAAGACCCGAGGAATTCCGGTCTACTATTATCTGCCGCCGCAGCTGTGGGCATGGGCTCCGTGGCGAATCAAACGGGTTCGCAAATGGGTGGATCATGTGATCTGTGCGCTGCCGTTCGAATACGACTGGTACAGTTCGCGTGGTGTGAAAACGACGTGGGTTGGCCATCCGTTTTTTGACCAGGTGGCTGAACGAAAACTTGACACGGCTGCAATGCGGCAGATGCGAGGCGATCATGGGCAAACGGTCGTGTCACTGTTGCCTGGATCCCGCAGGCATGAGATTGAAAACAACTGGCCAGTAATGATCGAAGTCGTCCGGCGTGTTTCGGAGGCTGTTCCGTCCGTCCGGTGGATTGTGGGCAGCTACATCACTCCGCAGATGCAGCGCTGTCAGGAGCTGCAGTCCGCCGCTGGCGTCACGGCGGCGCTGGATTATTTCGTCGATAAAACTTCCGAAGCGATTGAATCGGCCGACTGTTGTTTTATGGTCAGCGGTTCCATCAGTCTGGAATTGCTCGCACGTCGCAAGCCGGGCCTCGTGTTGTATCGACTCTCCACATTTTCCCATTACTTTTCGCGATTTCTGCTGCTGTGCCGTTACATTACGCTGACGAATCTGATCGCCGACGACGAAGTGATGCCGGAGTTTGTTTCCAGCGGAAATCCTGAGAACGATATTCAGAAAATGACAGGTCTACTGACTGAATGGCTGCAGAAGCCGGAAACACTGACAGCCAGAAAAGCGATCCTCAGCGGCCTCGCCGACCGTGCCACCAACATCGGCGCCACCCAACGCACGGCCAATTTTCTGCTCAGCCAACTGGCCGACACAACGATCCCTCTCGCATCAACTCCCAAAGCCGCATAGTCGGTGTTCGGGGCGCGGCTGTGATTTTTGCATCGCATCATGTAGTGGTAGACTGGGCGTGCGTTATTTGAAGGCACAACACAACAAGAGTGCCGCAGCAGAAAATGAAAACTCGACGGAGCATCGGACGGTCTCCCAAGGATCAAGGCATGGTATCCACATGCTCTTTGCGGACGAAGTTTCATGATTTTTGCGTCAGAGTTGGACCGTCACTTTAACGACTTTTCAGGCTGTGTCACAGCCCGCTCCAGTTTGATCCGTTCAACCTCCATCTTGAACGGCCCGGCCTTGTTGTCGCCCAACATGAAGCCAAGAGCGTTGAACTCATCTGGGTTCACCGGTCAGGTGTCCTTCACCAGTCTTCCAAATGAAGTGGCTTCAAACTTGTCGAGTGGTACTTTGACCTCGATCCATTCGTCTTTTTTCGTTTGAACGGTGGCCCGGTACGAGAGGGCGATCAACGGCCTGTTGAGGTTCAGGCTCAGCGAAAATCCCGATCGCAACAGCCGCTTCCTCAAACAACACGGAGCAGTCCCCGGCATCCAACTGGCCCACGCGGGTCGCAAGGTCAGGGAAATCGTACCGAACAAGATCGTCGCCAGGCTTAAGCTTTCGCAACTTGCAACACGGCCAGCATCTTCATCACGGCTTGCGGGTCCACCGGCTTGACCATGTGGTGATCGAACCCGGCGTCGTGGCTCCGCTGGCGGTCGTCGTCCTGTCCCCAGCCGGTGACGGCGATTACGATGACCTTCCGGCCCCACGGCTGCTTTCGGATGAGGCGGCACGCCTCGTACCCGTTGAGCTTCGGCATCCCGATGTCGAACAGCACCACTTCGGGCCGGAACTCTTCGGCCAGTTCGACGCCCTCCTTCCCGTCGTAGGCGGTGCGGGCGTCATTCCCCATCATCTTCAGGACCATCGCCAAGCTGTCGGCCCCGTCCTGATTGTCGTCTACGATCAGGATACGGAGCGACGACTTCAGGTCCGCTGGCTCCGCCTGCTTGTCCGCCGCCTGCGGTCTTGACGCCTCGACATCGACCGGAAGCCGGACGACGAACTCACTGCCCCGGCCCGGCCCGTCGCTCTTCGCCTCGATCCTGCCGCCGTGCATCTCCACCAGCCGCTTCACCAGCGACAGGCCGATCCCCAGCCCGCCCTGCGACTTCTCCAGGCTCCGATCCACCTGACTGAACATGTCGAAGATGCTGGTCAGGTTGTCGGCGGGGATGCCGATACCAGTGTCCCTGACGGATACGACCACGTCGCTACCCTGCCGCTCGACGGTGAGCCAGATGTGACCCCCACGCTCGCTGTACTTGGCCGAATTGCTGAGCAGGTTCATGAACACCTGTGCCAGCCGAGTCATGTCGGCATCAACAATGAACGGTTGCTTCGGGAGCGTGACGGTGAGTTCGTGGCCCATCTGCTCGATCAGCGGGCGAGTCGTCTCGACCGCACTGGCGATCACTGCCCCCAGCGGCACATGCTCCTTGCGGAGTTCGAGCTTGCCCTGACTGATGCGGCTGATGTCCATCAGGTCATCGACCAGCCGCACCATCTGCTCAATCTGTCGCTCCATCATGGAGCGGGACCGTTCGACGGCTTCGGCGTCGTCCCCGGCCAACTTCATCAAAAGCAACCCGTTGCGGATCGGGGCCAGCGGGTTACGGAGTTCGTGGGCCAACGTCGCCAGGAACTCGTCCTTCTTGCGGTTGGCCTCAGATAAGTCGGCGGCGAGTTGCCGCAACTGCTCCTCCACTCGTTTCCGCTCGGTGATGTCGATGGCGGTGCTGACGATCAATCGGCGTCCGCTCGGCTCCCGGCCCACAGGTGTTGATGAGAAGTGCC
>JBDNHX010000448.1:0-13009 GCA_041688565.1 Planctomycetaceae bacterium | reverse complement strand
GAAGCGACATCTGCAAAGACAGCGATGCCAGCACCGATCGTTCTGTCGACGCGTTTTAAGCAGGAAAAATCGGATGAGTCCGGACGCATCTTTATTCGTCAACGGCCGGAACCGGACGGGTTGGATGGAAGCCAGTATCATATTGCAGAAATTCAGGAGCGAAGATTTACTGACCGCAACAAACTGCTGCAGGCTATGATCCGCGGCGAAATTGATTATCTGCCTCATCTGCATCCGTGGGAAGTCGAGGCATTTCTGGCGTCGAACGAATTTACGACAAGGCAGTACGCACTGCCGGTCACTCACGTGATTGCCTTCAATCCGATGTCCGAACGAGTCGTCAATGCCCAGATGCGGCGAGCGCTCTCGTTTGCCGTGAATCGCGAAGGTATTCTGAAATCGATCGTGCTGCGCGATGAGGCGATGAAGTACGGTCGCCCGACCAGTGCGGCGTGGAATTTGGCGAGCTATGCTACTGAGCCCAGTCAGAAGCCTCCTGAATTTAATCTTCGCCTGGCCTTTGCGTTACGATATGCGGCTGAACGACAGCTTCAGCTTGCTGAGCTCACACGTCTGACTGAGATCGCAAAAGCGGAAGCCAAAAAGAAGAAGGAGCAGTTTGATTCAGAAATTTTCCGCGCGGCAACAAAGGTCGACTATATCAAACTACCAAGGCTGCGATTTGTTGTAGACCCGGATCCAAACTGCATTGCAGCGGCGGAGCGCATGATGATCTACTGGCAGAAGATCGGGTTTGAAATTGACCTGATTAAAGGAGATCAGCCGGGCGAACCGCTGAAAGATGCCGACTGGGACATGTGTTATCGACGAGTGCGGATGGAAGAACCACTGCTGGAATTGTGGCCTTTACTGGCCAATGACAATTCGCTCGACATGAACCGACTTGGAATGTTTCCGGACTGGATGAGGCAGGAACTGATCAATCTGGATTATGCGTCCAGCTTCCAGGACGCTCAGTCTCGCCTGTTTACAATTCACAATCACATCGCAGCGGAAGCATTTTTGATTCCCCTGTGGGAAGTGGATGACTTTGCTGTCTGGCGAAAGACAATTCTCGGAACGCCCGACCGTCCCCTGTCCACTTATCAAAATGTCGAACGCTGGATGGTGCGCCCATGAGCTGTTTACTGCGACGATTCCGTTGCCTGATCCTGTCCGCCGCCGCGGCTGTGATCCTCATTCCCACAACAATCAGGGCTCAGCAGGCCCCCGATGCCGCTCCGTCAACTGCGGCGCCAGCGGCTGCGACGCCGCCCGTAAACGCTGCAGTTCCTTCGGCGGCGGCAGCTGTTGCGGCGAGCGAGTCGGCTCCGGAAATTCCTTTGGCCCACAGACCCTATAAGGTCGTAGTGGAAATCGGGTTTGATGGAAACGAGACGAATAGCCGAGACGCCCGCGCAGCCTTTACGGAAGAGATCCGCAAAGGATTGACCCGGATGTATGGATCGATGTGGGACGCCACGATTCATGCGAGCGAATGGCTTATTCCCGCAAGCCCCGCTCGCCTTGAACGAATGGTGGAGGCAGAACTGCAGCCTCGCTACAAGGGATCGGACATTGAAAAAGTGCTTTTGATTTCCGTGGCTGGAAACAATGGAATGTTCGAAATTGGCTGCCGCGAATTTGACACTCGGGTTCAGGAACTGTCGCCTCTCCGCGTCGAACCGACGCATGACAGCCAAAGTGTCGGCAACATCGCCTGCCGCCTCGCGCGTGACAGCTTCCGTCCCGTGCTGCTGCTGTCCGGGCCCTCCATTGATAAGACCGAACTGGAGTTTCACCTTCAGGCTGGCACTCTGATTCCGCCGGACCCATCCGCCGCACAGGTGATGGAAGGTGATGTGCTCAGAACTTTCCTGCGGCAACTCGATCGGCGCAATCCGGGCAAAGTCAAACTGCTGCAGAAGCTTGATCTTTGCTATGTTCGGGTCACTTCGTTTAACGAAGAACTTAGAGCCGATGCCGTTCCCGCTGACGACCAGGCCGTCAAGGTTGAAGGAGCCACAGAAGACTCATCTGCCGTTTACACGGACAGTGGACACGTTCGCGGCGTGCTTATCGCCCACGGCATGGTGCCCTTTGGCGGACGAAGTCGCAATATGGAGCAGATTGGACTTCGGCAGCGGCCGTCGGCATCAAAAAGCAGCGTCCGACTGGTTCTGCAATCACGTCCGGATCGCCCGCTGATTTGTTTTCGTGTCGACAAAGTGGCCAAGCTCCGTCAGACCGATGTCAATGAGGCTCCCGGGGTTCGAATGCTCTCCGACCGAAACGGAGATATCGAAATCAGCGTGGATCCGCGGAATCCTACGTACTGGCTTTACGTTTACAGTGGCAGTGCGCTACTGGCACGAGTGCCATATGCACCAGGCTTGATTCCTCAGGATTCCATGAAGCTTCCGGATGATTCTGTCCGGCTCGGCGTGGAAGGCGAACTCTATCTGCTTCGCGATCAGCTGGTTGATATGGTGGCTCAGAAAGCGGTCCACATGAGCCTGGCAAAAAAAGCGGCTGCCGAAGGCAACGTGCCGGCGCTGGAGGCTGCGATTGGGCAACTGGACGCGCTGCCCGCACAAAAGAATTTTGACCAGCTACTGAATCGAATCAAGACCGACGCCGTGACAAAAGCGAACCAGCAAAAGAACGCCGGGGCGAAGAAAAAAGTCGAGACGTTGTGCGGAAAAATGGGTGAGTCCCTGGCGCTGTTTTTTGCGGCCGATAAACGCGTGAAGGACGCTCAGGAACTGGAAAAGCTGCGTCAATCGGCTGAAAGCCAGGCTCCTGCTTCTGCTCCCACCGCGCCGGCACCGGCAGCAACTCCTGCTCCATAGGATTCAGGAGTTGCCCAGCAGCGTTATATGGCCGCGACGCCCGGCGGCTTTGGATGCTTCCGGCCCGTGAGCCAGGAAGCATCCGTTTTCAGCAACAAGCCCTGTTACTGCGGTCCGCCGAAGGCTCCGCCTGGTGCACCAAATCGCTGCAAATTAAGCTGAGGCTGTTGTTCAAGACTTTGCAGGGCTTCGCGACGATCCTCCTGCAACGCACCCGCCCGATTGTTAAAGAAGTCGGACATCTGCACAATCGCGGGACCAAGCAGGAAGAGAAACACGGACGGCATCAGTAACAATGCCACGGGAAACAGCAGTTGAAACGAGGCCGCATTGGCTCTGGCATCGGCTCGTTCTTTCAGCGAAGCTCGAATACTGTCGCTGTATTCCGTCAGAGCCTTTGAAATGCTGGTACCCGTGGTCTCAGACTGCACCAGCAGCGAGGTGAATGAGTTCACTTCCGGGGAATCAATTCGCTGTGAAAAATTCCGAAGCGCCTGAGGCAGATTGCCAACCTCTGACTGCTGGTCGACAATTCTTAATTCTTCAGCCAGGGCAGGATGGGCTTCCACCAGTTCTCTGCTGATTCGTCGAAGTGACTGAGGCACAGTCAGACCCTGACTGACGCCCATGTTCATCATGTCAAGAACGTCCGGCAGTCCGCGTTCGATATCAATCCTGCGTTCCGACGCCCTGAAGGCCACGATCAATGGCGGCAACGCCCACATGCACAGCGGAGCCATCACCAGCAAACCCAACAGCCACGGTTCAATGGCGGGAGGAGCCACGATCAGCCAGAAACCAACGATCACGATCGCCAGGAACGACAGCGTAAATCGAATGGCACTCAGGTTCAGCCACGCAGCACGCGAATGATAGCCGGCGGCCAGCAGTGCCTTCCGCTGCACTTCTCGGCGGGCATCCGTCTCGGGAAGAAGTTGAGCCATTGATGGAGTCAGTGGGCCAAACACAAAATCATCGTTGCGAATGGGCAGATCTTCCGGGCCAGGCAGCGGAATATTGTCTGCACTGTCATTCAGAAGTCCGCGAAAATCCTGGAACAGGCGACGATCGCTCCAGGTAGACAGGCGACCTGATCCCGTCACGGATCCCAAAGGCATTGTTGTCGCGGCAGCCGACACGGAGCCGGAGAACGAATTTGCATGAGTTGCGGTCACTTGAAACGGAGCCCGAACGGCAGCCGGATCATTCAGCGGCATTGGACGCGAGTCACCCGAAGCTTCACCGGCGATCTTCAGCAGGCCGGCCTGACTGTGCAGTCGTTCGTCAGCGGCTGCCCCGTTTCTAAGATCCGGAACAGGCCGAGACTGATGGAACGAATCAGGACTATTCCGGTCCGTCCGTTTAAAAATCTTGACGAAAATATAGATGACGGAGAAAACACCAATTGCGGTTATTAACCAGAAGGAAGTCATGTACGGTGCTCCACAATATCTGCCGCAACGTGAGAAATGACCGGCAGACAAAACGTCATCATTGACACTCGCCACCTGCTGCAGTCAGCACGTTATCTGCTGCAGCCTGCAAACCCGGAACACGACTCAGAAACGCGAACTGCGACTCAGGATTCGAAACACAATCACGCAACCCAGGATCTGAAGCACGACACCTCCCCAAAGAGAGAGACGCCCCCAGAAGGAACTCATCAGATTGTCCAGATAAGCAGGATCACGGAACAGGTAAAAACTCATCACCAGAATGGGAATCACAACCATCATGATCGCGCCCATGCGGCTGGCAATCGTGGCCGATCTCTGCCGTGAAACAAAATGCAGACGGTCGCGAACAGCAGTGGCCAGCCGTTCGAGCACTGAAATCAAGTTACCACCGGTGTCCTGATGAACTGCCAGAGCCGAAGAAAACATCGTCAGAGTCGAGACGCCCGTGCGGGACGAAAGATCCTTGACTGCGCTTCCGACGTCGATGCCCATTTCCATCCGACGAACGCTGACTCGCAGCTCATCGCCGAGCGGAGAAGGCGTGTCGGCTGCAACCAGCATAAACGAATGTTCCAGATTACGACCCGACCGTGCACAGCGAGCCAGTTCATCCGCCATGCCCGGCAATTGATCCATGATTCGCTTCTGGCGCGACAGTCGTGCGTAGACCGCATAGACGACTGGCAGCACCAGGCCGACCACCGCAAAGATCGATGTCACGAACGGACGTTCTGTCGCCACAAATGCGGCTCCGCCCAGAGCCAGACCCGAGACAATGCACAGACCAAGCCAGACTGCAGGCGAAGTGCGGATTCCGGACTGGATCATCAGGGAATCAAACCAGCCGTTGACGGATTCGCTCATCCCTGCCGAATCACCTCGAGCAAACTGTGTGTCTTCACGCAGCAGCCCTGAAAACTCCGGTCGGCGTTCAAGAGTCGACAATGTGTTGTTCGGAGCGATCATGAGGGAACCCGGATTTAGAAAAGGAGTCCGGAAGAACCGGTATCAGAAAAATGGGGCGACCAGCCACTATTGCAAGGAGCACTGCAACAGCCTCATGTCATTTTCAGTTCACGTGCTTCGAACAGAGGATGATACTGCTCAACATTCGCCCCGGTCATTGCCAGCCTGCGAAGCGCATTTGGCACATGCCCGGTTGCAAAAAAACTGCCCTGTGGCGAGCCCTCGACATTCTCCCCGCTGATGCGATACACAAAGATATCGTCCATACGATACTCGCCGTCCTTCAGACCGGAAACTTCTGAGACGCGAGTGACTCGACGTTGACCGGAATGCAGGCGAGTCACATGAATCACGATGTCTACGGCATTGGAGATGTACTGGCGAGCAATGCGGGACGGCAGATCTGCTCCTGAAAGTGCGATCATCAGTTCCAGACGGTCCAGAGTTTCGCGAGTGTTATTCGCATGTACGGTGCTCATGGAACCATCGTGACCGGTATTCATGGCCTGCAGCATGTCGAGAACTTCGGAGCCGCGGGATTCGCCCACGATAATTCGGTCGGGCCTCATTCGCAGAGCATTTCGCAGAAGGTCACGCTGGGTCACAGCACCTTTGCCTTCCATGTTCGGAAGACGCGTTTCCAGAGGAATCACGTCTCGCTGCTGAAGGCTCAGTTCGGCCGTCTCTTCAATCGTCACGACTCGCTGAGTATCCGGAATGAAGCGGCCCATGCAGTTAAGCAGAGTCGTCTTGCCGGCACCAGTACCGCCACTGACGATGATGTTCATTCTGCTGCGGACCGCGAGAATCAGAAAGTCGGCAATGGCGGGTGCCAGCGAGCCGTATTTGATCATGTCTTCCAGCTGAATGCGCCGGTTGCCGAAGCGACGAATAGAAATTGTCGGCCCACAAAGCGCCAAAGGTGGAATCACAGCGTTGAATCGCGAACCATCCGGAAGTCGGGCATCCACCATTGGACTTGATTCATCAATACGCCGACCGGCTCGACCGACAAGGCGATGGATAAACTGCATCAGATGCCCGGAGTCTGCAAACCGAATGTTCGTGGATTCCAGAATCCCGTTTCGTTCCACCAGAACTCGATCGGGGCCATTCACAAGAATATCGGTGACCGATGGATCCACCATCAGCGATTCAATGGGACCGAATCCGTAGATTTCGTCCATGATCTCGGAGACCATCGCCTCACGCTGCAGATGATCAACTTTCACGGATTGTTTGGAGCACAGATACTCCGCAAGAGATCTGAGCTGCGTCCGCAACTCGTCCTCTGTCATTGCTTCCGCTTTGCTGAAATCAATCACATCCACGATCTGACGATGCAGCGATGTCTTCAGACGCTGAAAATCACGGGCGGAATTATCCGTTGCTTCAGAGGGAGCGACCATAAATTGCCCTTAGTACTTTTCCAGACAGCGAAAGTGAGAGACGTGCCAGGCCAGTACGGAACTCAATGGCCCAAAATCATTTATCGAAGGGAGCCCGGAGAAAATCCAGAATCCCCGGGGATGATGTTGCAGGCCGATTCTTCCGCGAGAAAAGATCCACCGGCAAAATCAGCGAGTGATGCAACGCCTGCCATGGCTTGCACAAAAAAGTTACTGTTACGATTGTGGTGCCGTTCGAAAACGGGCACCGACTCATGTCCTGACAACCTGTCAGTTGATGAGACGCACACTGTAGACGTAACGGTTGATGACATTGTTTGAAACAGAAGGAGCAGCTGTCACGGCGGTCGCGGTGACCATGACGCACGGCTGAAGCGTAACCTTTACAGACCCGGAGGCACTCGAATTGACCTGCACGATCCGCACGGCCACCGGACGCTTCAGACTAATTGAAGTAAGTCCTTTTTGAAGTTGCGGGGCAGACGACAGGCAAAGCAGACAGGGCTGACTGGATTTTTCCTGAAGTGCCGCCGCGCACGATTGCAGATCCTTTGCGGTCAGAGATGCCACAGGCATCATTCCCGGAAAGGAAATTTCCTGTTTGCCAAGGCTCTGCAGGTCCGCCAATGTCAGCCCTTCGGAAATCCATTTGGGGATCGCTTCACCAGCAACCGGCGATGCGGAGTTGCCAAAAACCAGCGGAATGAAGGCGTCAGGCGAACTGGTTCCGCCCGACGAATAAATTGCCACGGTCAATTCCGGCAAACCATCGGGTCCTCGCTCAAACCGATTCGACTGACTGTTCCAGCTGTAGTTGTCCACACCCTTTCCGGATTCAATACCGGCGGTCCAGAATCCCTGCGATGTTGCGGCCCCCTGCCCTGCAGCCTGCACCATCCCGTCATCACAAATCGTAAACGGCAACACAGGCACATTGGCATTGGGGGCCGGACGAAAGGCAATGGGGGCATGTTCAAGACAGACGCTCGCCTGTACGCCCGGCTGAGATCTGACTTTTCCGGTGAGTCCTCCAAAGAAGGATCCGACCGGAGTCGATTGGCCGGCGCTGTCGAAGGAAACGCTGATTCGTGACGGAACAACCAGGGCGGGGTCCATCACCGGACCTTCAGCTCCACTCCAGTCCACAAGAACCTGCTGCTCGGTAATCGGCGGAAGAGAAGTTCCGCGTCGATAGCTTTCCACCATACTGATGGCAGCATTGCGGCAGCGCGTGACTCGGCCATCGTATTCAAATGACGGCTGGCGGAAACGCAGCATGTCGTCGGACAAATAGCTGTGGCCAGCAGCGAGTGCCGCAGACGACGCACAATTGTATGCCTGAGCTCGAATGCCAGAAAGCCAGAGAACATGAAACAGACTGCCGGCGATGATGCCAGCTGTCAGCATCATCCAGATTGTCCACGCCATCAGCACACCGCGACGAGATTCCGTCGAGGATTTTCGAGCACGCCTGGGAAGTGCAGACAGTTTCATGGTTCGATCCGTTCTGAACCCATCAGGAACAACAGTCACGGTCAAAGCGATGCAGCCGCAGGTGTTGCCTGCTGAGCCACGTTCTGCTGTCGATCAACAGGTCGAGTATCGGTTGACCAGCCACCAACAGATCCGCCAGTGCTTGGCCATTGATCGCCGTCAACATCACCACCGCGGTCGCCGCCAAACCCTCCCACGCGTTCGCCATCTTCGAAGAACGAGCTGGAACGGCCACCGCCACGATAATGTTCAGCCTTGAACGGCTTTTCCTTTTCCTTCTGCGGCTTGATACCAAGAATCTCTTTTAGAGTGATGCGATCCTTCTCGGAAGCTTCAATCTCAATGCCGCCGTTGCCGGGACCATTTTCATTGTAGACAAGATCGATTTCACCTTTTCGCTGAGCAAGCGATACAATTCTGGCCTGCTCCTCATCCAGCTCCAAAGTCACGTTGTGGGAATCAGCTCCCTGCAGCGAAGTCGCTGTGTAACCTTTGCTCATCGACAGAATTTTTACACCCTTGAACAGCGTGGCTGTCATGGCATCGCCGTAGTTTGCAGCACTTGCAACACTGCCACCCGCCGACGGCAGACGATTGCTTCCGCCGCTGCCAACACCATCAATCGTCAGCAGCACATCGACATGCTGTTCCGGCTTCAGCTTCTGAGTGAGTACTGCCGTTGTTTCGCTGACACGCACGACCACAGCCTGCTTTCCAGCGGCCACTGTCAGGCCCGGATGATCGCCAGGTGCGTAAAACATGACTCCCTGAAGAGGCACAGCCGCGGTGATCTTCACTCGCGAAATTCGTCCAATAACGCTGTCAATGGCCAGAAAGGTATCCTTAGGAAGCGCTTCGCCAATTTTCGCACGCCCATTGCCCACGTGAGCACGAGTAATCACCGTGCCCGGCTCGATCTCGGTAATTGCCATCGGCAATACTTTGGCTTCGGGTGGTTTTACTTCAGCCACAGGTGTGGCCATCAGCTTTTTGAAAAGAAAACCAACCGCCAGCAGGGAGATAATCCCAAAGGCAGCTGCCGTCAGCATCCAGGGTGTGAGCTTCACAATGAATCTCCAGTCGATCAGTTCAACGCAGGGGAATTAATTCGCACTTCAACCGAAGTCAGTGTCGATATTCGGTCCATCACATCTCTGCACCATCCCTGCGCAGGGGCTCCCAAAGTCGTTCAATGACGCTCGATTCTTTGGGAGCAAAGCACTTCAGAGTCTTCATTCAGGCGAACTGAACGACAACGTCTGAAGTGATACAACCAGCGTCAAAAACGCTGGATCTCATTTCTTGATGCCGACCGTTCCATCACCATTGGTGCATCGGAATCAATGGAACGGCCTTTTATACTGAAGCCCGTGATCCACAGCAGATCCGGACATGCATTTGCCATCGGAACATGGACTGTCACGCGACCGATATGCCCGGCAAAGGCCGCCGGCTGAACATCGATCTGACAGTTCTGGGCGAGCCTGGAGCCCAGCAGTGAGATCACCTTTTCTCTCACTTCGTCAGGGCTCGTATCGGAGAGACTCATCAGACGCGAACCACTATGAGCGGCATTGGCGACGCGAGTACTTGCCGACATCAGCATCGAAAATTCCACGATGCTGAAAATCAGCATAAGAAAGATCGGGAGAATCAGCACCAGCTCCATCGACAGGATCGCTCCACGGCGTCCGGATGTTCTGGTGGCGATGCTCTTCATAGTCCTCACTCACTTGAAACGAAATCAAATCGCCATGAAAAGACGACTTGCATCCGTGATTTCGGCTGAAGCAATTTGGCTTCGTGAAAAAATTGCCGAAGAATCCTGAAGCCCGGGGTTACAGACCCCTGTCCGTCAGTAGTTGCAGTGCAACCATACACCAGGTCGCAAGCGCTACGGGTGCTGCAAAAGCCATAACCCGACGCTTCTGCCTTTCGCCGTTCGTTTCGGCAGAATTTTTCTGTCGCAGGTATTGCGATTTTGTCCTGCGAATTCCGTTCGACAGAGCGGCATAGGCCACGATTCCAAATGTGCCTACAGTCACGAACACGAGTGCACAGAACAGGACCTTGAGTGTCAGCATGGCACCCATCCATGGCCCAAGTGCTCCCATCAGTTTTACGTCTCCACCGCCAGCGGTGCCGATCATCCACAACGCAAACAGAACTCCAAAGCCGGTCCCGAATCCAGCGAGAGCCGTCCAGAGACCGTCCAGCTGAAAGAATGCAATCTGATACACAAGCCCGCACAAACACATCGGCACCGTCATCCTGTTGGGAATCTTGCGGGTCCGAATGTCAGAGATCGCCGCCACGACGGTGAACAGCAGGACAGAAATCAAAAACACAATCTGGGACGGACTCAGGTCTGGCATCGGTGTGATCTCAGTCAGATATCGCCAACATTCGGGCTGCGTCCGTCGCACTGACGAACAGGCAGCAGCAAACCGTGGGCATCAAAAAAAATGATTACAGTAAGACAAGACAATTGTTGTTCGAAGTACCAGGCAAACTGAGATGATTTCTCCTCAATCTGACGCCTGTGCTGTTGACTTCAGGAACCCAGTCACGACGATTGATTCTTTCAAACGAATCCCTGCCGCGGGATCATCCGAACAAATTCATTTCATCCGCACAACAAGTACAATCGGACCTCATGAATAACCCAGCACCTTCCGGTACGCTGCAACAGCAATGGCTCTCCGCTGCGATCGACGCGGCTTATGTCGGTGGCCGAGTCCTTCAGGACTGGCGCGGCCGTTTTTCCGTACGAGAAAAGAGCCGCGCGAATCTTGTGACAGAAGCTGACGAAGCGGCACAGTCGGCGATTGTGCAGAGCCTGAAAAACCGATTCCCCGAGCATGGCTTTCTGGGTGAGGAAAGCCTTAACGATCGAACGGACGAGACCGAATGCTTCTGGATCATTGATCCTCTCGACGGGACAACCAACTACGTCCACGGTTTCCCCTATTATTGCGTTTCGATTGCTCTTTCTGTCGGCGGTCGTCTGGAAGTCGGCGTCATTTACGATCCGACACGCGATGAATTGTTTACCGCCCTGAAAGGTGGCGGCGCGTTTCGTAACGGGGACAAGATCTCCACCAGTGGCGAAGCCGAGATGAAACAGGCGATGGCCGTGGCCAGTCTGCCGGTCGCCACTGACCCGGAAAATCCGGCCGTGAAACGTTTTCTGCATGCTCTGACCAAATGTCAGACCGTCCAGCGAACAGGCTCCGCGGCTTTGAATCTTGCCTACATCGCCTGTGGCCGAATCGATGCCTTCTGGTCCAGCAGCCTGTATGCATGGGATGTCGCGGCGGGCAGTCTGCTGGTCACCGAAGCCGGTGGATCCATCACAAGCCTTGCAGGCGATTCGTTCGATGTATTCGTTCCAAGCCTATTGGCTGCCAGCACTGCGACTCTTGGCCAGGAACTCGTCACCACATTCCGCTGATTTCCTGCAACAGCTTCACCAACTGCAAAATTCCGCCTAAACTAACAGTAGTGGCGATGTTGTGATTTCGCATCGATCCGGCATCTATTTTTGACGCTGGCGTTTCGAGCGAGAGCATATCGCGAGGACTGCAGAAAGGACGCAGGTTGATGAAGCTCATAATTTGCCTGCTGACACTGCAACTTCTGGCTGGCATTGTCTCCCAGACAGCGTCTGCGCAAACAGTCGGCGCCCCCACCCCGTCGCCGGCGCCCGTTACTCCTGAACTGCTGAACTCCGGCGTTCCGCCCGGCGCGAACGCGGAAATGCTGTTTCGAACCAGTTCGGGCCAGCTGATTCCCCTTGCCGATCTGCTCGGCCCGAATGTTGTCGAAGAATTGCTGCAACGCGCTCAGGACCAGCAAAACAGGCCGCGTTACACGATCGCAAAGATGGAAATTACCGGCGTTATCGACCGGGAAAAAATTCAGTTATCCGTTGAACTGCGGATTCGTGTGAATCTCGATGCCGAATGGGTGACCGTCCCGCTGGCTTTTGGCGACGTTTATATCGAGGATTTTGAAAGCAGTACGGACGCAGCTGACGGACAGTCACTGCTGACAACGGGCGAGCAGAACAATCGAAAATGGCATCTCAGGGGCAAGGGCCTGCATACGGTCAAAATGATGCTGGTCGGGAAGACGCGAACGATTTCACCGGGCGTCTCTCAGCTCAACATTAATCTGCCGGAAGCAACGGCTTCTCATGCGGTGCTGACATTTTCGTCACCCGTTGAAATTCAGAAGCTTCCCACGGGCGCCGTAGATAAAGCAATTCGAGATGCTCAGGGAGTGCGAACCATCGAATTCTGGGGCCTGCCCACAGGCTTTGGTCTGACGTGGTCCGAAGTTGTCGCGCGCGTCGCTCAGAAACCCGTGATCCAGGTCCAGAATCGCATGAAGCTGGATCTGACAACGATTCCAGTGACGATGACGGGGACTCAGGTTCTGCAGATCAGCGGCAGCCCGGTCAGCGAAGTGCGGGTCACGTTTCCTGAGGGCTTTCAGCTTGTCGAGGCGGATGCAAGAAATGCGGCTGGCGTTTCTGTGCTGAACAATTTTGAGAGTCCTTCAGTTGCCGGTCCGGTTCCGGCCATCATTCGACTCACGTCAGCCATGGAAGGAACGTTGAATTTGTCGTTTGATCTGGAACTTATCAATCGACAGTTTCCGCAGGACATTCGCGTTTCCATTCCGGCGATTCAGGACGTCAATCAACAGCCGGGTGATCTGGAAATTCTGTTTCCAACGGGACTTCTGGTTCAGCAAACCGAATTGAAGGGTGCTCAACGCATCCGCGTGCCCTCGGAAAATGATCTCAGCGTTGCCGCCACTGCTT
>JBDNHX010000447.1:0-2886 GCA_041688565.1 Planctomycetaceae bacterium | reverse complement strand
CACGCGTCATATGGCGGTGGCCAAGGCGCTACTGTTCGTCTTTGACCCGACTCAGCACGCTCAGGTACGACGCCTGTGTCAGGGAAAAAGTTTCGATCCCCAAGTCACCGACGATGTCAGCAGTTCTCGACAGGACCTGATCCTGACCGAGGCGACGCGTCGAATTCGTGCCGAAGCCGGTATCCCTCAGGGCCAGCGGGATAAGCGACCGCTGATTGTGGTCCTCACGAAGTATGACGCTTGGGCGCCGATCGCAAACGGGAAGCCCTTGAAGAACGACTGGATTCTGCAGCAGCTTCAGAGTGGTCTGTATCAGTTCAACGTACGTCAGCTGAAGATGATCTCCGATTCGTTTCGAGGGATGCTTCAGAAGGTGGCTCCGGAGATTGTTTCATCGGCCGAATCCTTTTCAGAAGACGTTACCTACATTCCGGTCAGTGCTCTGGGTTGTTCTCCGCAGGCCATGACCAGCAGTGCCGGCGGAGGAGCCGGTTCGCGAATGGCTTTGGGAGTGAAGCCGAGCGAAATTCGCCCGGCCTGGGCCGAGATTCCGCTGCTGTACGCCATTCATCGCACTATTCCGGGACTGATTCCTGTGCCGCCTGTGGTTTGACGAGTGACAGAGGCTGTGCCAGTTTTTCGTGACTCTTGAGGAAGCGAATCCGTGGTCGAAGAAATCATTTATACGTCGGCGGAAAAAGGCCTGAAGCAGGGAAGCCGCGGCTTCTGCACCGTGATCAGCACAAATGGCATGGCGCTGAATCTTGCGGAACGCCTGGAATCGATGAGTGGATATCGTCAGGCGTTTCCGCTGCATGATCCGAAGGCGTCGTTGAACCCTGTGTGCTGGTCCCACATGACGACTCGTCTGGCCGGACGATCGCTGCATGTGATTTCGCGAGTGGCCGATGCGGGACAGGACTACACCGGACGCAGTAACAAGCTGGCCCATCATCTGGTGATTGACAACGTGGCCAGTCTTATCAGCGGCCCTGCGCGCATGCTGGCGGAACCAGGAGTTGTCGCCGATCGCTGGGACGGAACCGTCCGCCATATTCCGCCGCGAGAACTGCGGTCGGCGCCCATGCCCGCCACCATTCCGCTCGTGGCCTGGAAAGCATTGACCGGAGATGAAGGCTGGGCTGGATCTGTGGCCGAGCAGTTGCTGCAGAGCCCTGCTCCTGTCTCAATTATTTTTGATCCGGGCACGGACACACTGACTCTGGTCCGCGAAGTACTTGATTTAGTTCCTGCGGCCCAACGCTGGAATGTGACGTTCACCACGTACTTCACTCGTCTTCTGGCCGGTGCGGAATGCCAGCTGCGATTTGTGCTCAACGACACACCGGAAGCCACCAGTCTTCGCAACGACGCACGAGCCCGCGTGATTGATCTGACGAGTTCTCTTCCCGCCGCCACCGGCGGAACCCTCGTCGCGATGGCTCGCCAGGGCCAATTGACGCCGCAGGAAGTCGCCCCACCGCAACCCATCACCGCAGCACGACCGCGCACGTCAACGGAGATCTCTACCAAAGACACGGGCTCAGAAATCTCCGTCCCTGTCCCCAAACTCAAGCCCGGCCGGAGTCCGCTCAAGTCAACCGACAGACCTCATTCCCCACCGGAGTTCGGAGCATCACAGGGCCGTGGGAATAGCAAAGGGGTGTGGATCGGCGTCGCTATCGCGTTGATGTTCGTGATAGGGACCGGAGCTCTGATCTTCCTCAGACCACGCGGTGGAAATGATCCATTTGCCGATCTCGTCAGCAAAACAGTGCCTCAGGATCAACCACCCACAGAGGCCGAACAAGAAGCAGCCCGTGCCCGCGAGCAAGCGGAGAAAGACAGCCGCGATCAAAAGGAACGGGAGCGTCAGGAACAACTCGCTGCCGACGAAGCCGCGAAAAAGAAAGCCGCCGAAGAAAAATTGGCCGAGACAAAGCTTGCCGCCCAACAACAGGATGAACGAATTCGTCAAGAAGCAATGGACGTTCAGGCGAAAGCTACACTTGAAGCAGCGTTCGAGAAGGCAGGGCCGTTTGTTGCTGTCAAAACGGATCGAAAGTTCCAGGATCGTCACGAGCAGTGGCTGTTTGAGCTCCCATCACCTTCGGATGAAGGCAGTTCAGCAGACAATCACCGACCGCTACCCATCCGTCTGGATGGAAAAGAGGTAGAGTTGGCTTTATGTAGCGACGGTGCGGACAAGCTTTTCGCTGCTTTCCCCGGGAAACTAAAGTTGGGGAAATGTTCCAGTGAACCAAACTGCTGGGTGGCGACTACTCAGAATGGTGACGAGACAATCAAACTCGCGGAGTACAAATTGATCAAATCAGAATTACCGTCGGGCGGTGACGGCGCACCAGATAGTGAACTCCGATTTCGGTGGCTAAAGGAATCGGCGCGGGAGTTGGGCACGGCCGAGCAACTAAGGTGGATGCCGCTAAAAATTGGTGTTGGACAACGAGTAGGAATATTTCTACAGAGGCGGGCGTTCACGCCGGAGAACTCTCAACTCAACTGGAATTCAATCGCACAGTCCCAACAGATCGAGTTTCCAAAAGGGGAAGAGCTAAAGCATCTCCACATTAGTGGACGGCCAGAAATTGCATTTGAGGTAACAATCGATCAGGGCAGTGTGAAACGCCAGACGCTTACGTTGTCCATGAGCAGGGACGGCGCCGGCCATGGTCAGGCTAATGCCTCCGGGCTGCCTCGGCGCACAACAGACCACATCTGCGAGATGTATTATCTATTGGATCGTCCGCTCGCGTTTATCAAAGAAATGCCAAGCTATGCACCTGATCTCGTGGGGTTTGGCAAGTTGGAGATGCGAATCTACCGAACAGAACAAGGTGCGATAACGTTTAAGCCCCAGATGGATAT
>JBDNHX010000446.1:0-32598 GCA_041688565.1 Planctomycetaceae bacterium | reverse complement strand
CTGCCGTTCCCTGCCCGGCAATGACCTGCCGATTGTTAAACGGGTGAATCAAAGTGGCGCCGGTTTCCCGCTGGACTCGGGCCGCAGCGGCTTCACGCGATGCGGAATCCGGTTCGCACAGAATAGGATCAATGCCCAGCGCGCGAACAGCCTCCAGCTTGACTCGCGCAGAATTATGCGGCATCACAATGTGAGCGGCGATTCCACGCAGGACCGCAGCTCGTGCCAGGGCCGCAGCGTGATTGCCGGAAGAATGCGTCACAACGCCGCGGCTGGCCTCTTCGTCCGACAGACTAAAGACCGCATTGCAGGCGCCGCGAGCCTTAAACGCATAACCATGTTGCAGGTTTTCGCACTTCAAACGCAGACGGCATCCTGTTAATGCCTGCAGAGCCCACGTTTCCACAAGGGGGGTCGTAAACACATACGGCTGGATTCTGATGGCAGCCTGCTCAATGTCCCGGAGTGCTACACACAGTTGATGACGATCCACCGGCGATCCTGATATGAGGCCGAGCTTAGCTCACATCAAATCGCGGCGCGGCGAACTCATCTTCAGAAGACGTCGCCTCAGAGACAGTTACTTTCGGTCGTTCTTCGACCGTCGGCTTAGACACAGGTGGCGTGTACGTCACAGTCTTTTCAACGTCTCGGCTGGCGCTGCGAATCTCTTCCTGAAACCCTGAGATCCCTTTTTTGAACTCGCCAAAGCTCTTGCCCATATTCTTGGCGACGGAAGGCAGATTTTTGCCGAACAGCAGCAGGGCAATAATGCCCACGATCAGCATTTCAAACGAACCGACACCTGGAATGAATCCCATTGCAGCACCCCTTCCGCGGACAAATCCGCATCCCAGACTGAAAATCAATCGTCTGATTCAGCAACTACTGAAGCTTATCGGAGCCTTCTTCGTCGCCTTCTTTCAAACCTTTTTTGAATTGAACAAGGCTTTGGCCGAGCGATCGCATGGTGCCTGGAAGTCGATTTCCAAACAGAAGCATGACGATCACAAGCACGATCGCCATTTCTATCCAGCCTGGAACCCAGGCCAGCAAAGGCTGCGAAGCGATTTTGAACAGCAAGTTATTCATCGGAAGTCTTTCCGAAAGCATAAAAACCAGAAAACTGTCGACCAATCATCTTACCAGGCATTACGCGCGAAGTCTCAACGGTGTGACGGAAAATCATTGGCGGGAAACCGGATTCCAACTGAAAATGCCTGCCTCAACTGGAATTATCGTCAAGGATTGAGCCGCCCGGAGGATCCGTGCATTTTACCGTGCAACATTTTCGAATCAATTGCCCATCCAGATCAGGCCCGCAACGGCTTCGCGTCCGGGACAGAACAGCAGCAAATATCCTACCGCTCACGGCAAATAGCCAATGTTGAAAAAGAAGAAATAGCTCTTCAGAGTCGCTCGCTGGCTATTTCATCTGCTCGGCAATCAGAAACGCAATCTCCATCGCCTGTTCGTAATTCAGGCGTGGATCCACCTGGCTGCGATAGTCGCGAGTCAGGTCTGATTCCGAAAGATTACCGGGGCCTCCAATGCACTCGGTGACGTCTTCGCCGGTGAGTTCCAGATGAATCCCGGACAGACGACTGCCGAGTTCCTTGTGAATTCGGAATGCCATGATAATTTCCGACATGATGTCATCAAACGAACGCGTCTTGATCCCGTTCCGCGCCGTCTGACCATTGCCGTGCATTGGATCACAGCTCCACAACACGTTCCTGCCGGACCGCAGCACAGCTTCCGCCAGTGCGGGAAGTTTGGATCGAATCTTCTCGGCCCCGAAACGATGTATCAGAGTCAAACGCCCTGGTTCGTTGTCAGGGTTCAGAATCTGAATCACATCGATCAGCTCTTCGGCCGTCATCGAATTGCCAACCTTCAGTCCAATCGGATTTCGAATGCCACGAAAATACTCCAGATGAGCTCCGTCGATCGCGCGGGTTCGATCGCCAATCCAGGCCATGTGAGTCCCCAGATTGTACCAGCCCCGCTGACGCTCCATGCGTGTGAGAGCCTGTTCAAACTGCAGCAGCAGTCCTTCATGCGAGGTAAAGAAGTCGACTCGGGTCAGTTGAGTCAGTTCGCCGGTAGAGACGGCTTCCATAAAGCGAATGGAATCGCTGAGCGATTCAAGCAACTGCTGATACCGCCGTGATCCCGGAGTATTGCGGACAAATTCCAGATCCCAATTTTCGGGATGATGCAGGTCGGCAAATCCACCTTCGCTGAGCGCACGAATGTAGTTAATCGTCAGTGCAGAGTGCTCATACGCACGCAGCAGCAACTGTGGATCCGGCCGACGCTCCAGAGGCGTGAATCCAGAGCGATTGACAATATCCCCGCGATAACTTGGCAACTCCATATCGCCCCGCTTTTCCAAATCGGCAGAGCGAGGTTTTGCGTACTGACCGGCGATCCGTCCCACTCGAACGATGCGTTTTTTTGACCCGCAGATCAGCACGAGGCTCATCTGAATGAGCACTTTCAGTTTCCGCAGAATCGTCCCCGAATTGCAGTCATCAAAGCTTTCGGAGCAATCTCCGCCCTGCAGGACAAAGGCCTTGCCGGCCGCAGCGGCAGCAAACTGACCGCGCAGCCGATCCACTTCCCATGCGGTGACCAGCGGTGGCAACTGCGACAGGGCTTTCAGGGTCTCAGCCAGTTCCTGAGGATTGTCATACTTCGGCTGCTGCTGCGCCGGTCGATTTTGCCAGGAATCTGGCGTCCATGGGGTGTTCATGACGGAATTGTTTACGTTCCTCTCCCACTTGTCACTTCAAGACGGTCTATGATTTCAATTCCGGGACAAACAGAACCATGTTTAGATTGAGAAACCGAGTTTTGAAAACTCCTCAGTCCTTATCCCCCGCGGGGGAGGAGAACATTTTGTTCTGTCCCCTCTCCCCTGCGGGGGAGAGGGCCAGGGTGAGGGGGCTGCGTTTCGCGTTTGCGTTTTCTTTTTGCGGCTGCACTCATGCCCCTCATCCGGCCTGACGGCCACCCTCTCCCCTGCAGGGGAGAGGGCCAGGGTGAGGGGGCTTCACACAAAATGCGATCATCGGTTACGCCGTTCAGACGTCATTCCCGCTTTCACACGAATTATGCCTGAAGGATCTCCGGAACAACCTGCCCATAAACATCCGTTGGGCGAAAATTGCGTCCGGCATGCTTGAACGTCAGTTGCTCATGATCAATTCCCAACTGATGCAGAAGAGTGGCATGAAGGTCATGCATATGCACTTTCCCTTCCACGGCCAGATGGCCAATTTCGTCCGTTGAACCCCATGAGAAGCCCGGCTTTATGCCGCCGCCGGCAAGAAAGACGGTGAAGCCTCGCGGATTATGGTCTCGCCCGTCCGAGCCCTGCGAAAACGGCGTGCGACCAAATTCCCCACCCCACCAGACAATGGTGTCTTCCAACAGTCCACGCTGTTTCAGATCGTGCAGCAATCCGGCCACGGGCTTATCGGTCGCTTTCGCATGAACAGCATGCTGCGGCATATTGGAATGCTGATCCCAACGCGGATTTGGTGATTGATCGGCGTAGTTCACCTGCACAAAGCGAACGCCGGATTCTGAAAGTCGACGAGCCAGCAGGCACTGTTTTCCAAACTCGTCCGTTTCCTTTTCTCCGATGCCATAAAGACCCGTGGTCGCTTCTGTCTCTTTTGAAAGATCGAGGATTTCCGGAGCCCGGGACTGCATTCGCCACGCTAGCTCATAATTCCGAATGACCGCGTTGACTTCATCGTCTGCATTCTTATTTCGAGCCGACTGCAGTCGATTCATTTGCTGAGTCAGCGAGTATCGACGCTCTACCTGTTCGCCGGTGAGTTCACCGTTGCGAATATGATCGATCGTCATCTGACTGGCCGGCTGAAACGATCGGCCAATCGACGTGCCCTGACAAACCGACGGCAGGAAGGCGTTGGAATAATTGCGAGGCCCGCCGTTGGCATCCGACGGCTGCAGGGACACAAATCCCGGAAGACTTTGATTTTCTGTTCCCAGTCCATAAAGAATCCAGGAGCCCAGTGACGGTCGCACCAGTGTAGTCGCACCGGTGTGCAAAAATAATGTCGCCGGTCCGTGAGCGACGCCTTCTGTATGCACACCGTGAAGGAAACAAAGGTCGTCCACATGCTCGGCGATATGCGGAAACAACGCAGATACCGGCTTTCCGGTTTCGCCATAGCGATTGAATCGCCACAACGGTTTCATCAGTTTCTGTTTGGTCGCCTGACCAAAGTCACCAAAACGGACGCCGGTAAAATTAATGGACTGACCGTCGCGGGCCAGAAGCTCAGGCTTGTAGTCGAAGGAATCCACATGACTGGGGCCTCCCTGCATGAAGACAAAGATGATGCGCTTTGCTCGCGGCGTAAACATCGTCGGACGCTCGGCCAGCGATTCACTGGCAGGACGGTTGGCCGGGGATTCTGAAGACCGGGCGGAGTCCGCCAGCATCGCACTTAACGCCAGGCTTCCAAAACCACAACTGGCCTGCGACAGCAATTGACGACGTGAGCAGTATGCTGAATTCATAGCCGAAAACTTTCTCGATCAAATTCGGACTCTGCGGCCGACTTGTTCAAATGCCAACCCTGTTCACGCACGTTATTCGTTGACTCACTATTCAAGATATCGGAAATCCACCGAGGCAAACAATGCATGAAAAATCTCAACCCACGCGTCTTTGGAACCTCGCCCGTCATTGATGACCAGTACCGCGGCTTCCACTTCCTGCGGAGTCGGTTCACGGCTGACACACCGTCGCCAGACATTGGCCATGTTCACCTTCAGATCGTCCGACCGGAAGCTGTCAGATTCAAGAAATGAAGTCGCCGCCAGTTTTGCCTGCTCCATCACAAACGGACTATTCAGCAAATACAAAGCCTGGGCCGGGCGAGTACTGCGGGTTCGTTTTCCAGTGACAAGATTGGGATTCGCCCCATCAAAGATTTCAAAAACATCCAGCATCGTGTTTCTGAAGGACGGAACAAACACGCTGCGAACGCTCATCGGATACATCGCATGCTGATATTCGTTGTCATACGTTGACACCTTCGCGATGGTGCGGCCGGAAACCACGGTCAGGTCCAGAGTTCCGCTGATCTGCAGCAGCGAATCGCGAACCGATTCGGCATCCAGTCTGCGACGATTCGCCCGACTCAGCAGGCGATTGTCAGGATCCCAATGGGCCGCGTCAGGTAGTCCTGATGTTGACTGACGAAATGTGCGAGACAGGCAGAGGCGTCGAATCAGTTTCTTTGTTGACCAGCCGTCGTCCACAAACGTGGCGGCGAGGTGATCGAGCAATTCCGGATGGCTGGGGCGTTCGCCGGTTTCGCCAAAATTATCGGGCGTCCGTACGATGCCTTCGCCCATCACGTGCAGCCAGATGCGATTGACATAGACTCTGGCCGTCAAGGGATTTTCCGCTGCCGCCACCCACTCGGCCAGTTCCTTCCGACCACTTGCCTTCCGACCACTTGTTGGCGCAGACGTCAGGCTGGTCAACGTACCAACACGAGATGCAGGAGTCGCCGCGGTAATAAACCCGCGCGGAACTTTCGGACCGAGATTTCGAATCTCGCCTCGGATATGAACATGCCAGTCGGCCGGCTGAGCTTCCTCTTCGACACACATCACCGTCGGGATTTCAGGCTTCAGTTTTGCATGAGCCTTTCGCTGTTCTTCCAGCTTCTGCAGCATCGCTTTCCTGCTGGCAACATCCGAATCATCCACAACAACATCCGTCAGCTGACTGAGCGCCGCAACGTCCGGTCGACCGGAGGAGCCCGCAACACTGGCCTTCAACGCTGCCATTTGCCGCTCCAGATCAGCATCCTTTTCAACCCACACGGTCAGTGCCGTTTTATCAAAACCGGTTCGCAGGGGTGCTGTCACAAAACCACAGACGTTGCCCGGTGTTAGTGACTTCGTGCTACGAAAAATACCGGCCAGAGCGTAATAGTCGGCTGTTGGAATGGGATCGAATTTGTGATCGTGGCATCGGCAGCATCCCAGAGTCATCCCCAGAAAGCTGCGCCCCATCGAATCGATTTGCTCATCGACCACATCCATTCGAAGCTGTTCTTTATCCTGCTCTTCGTAGTTGATAGCGCCCAGCATCAAATATCCGACGCCTGTGATCTGCTCATCGCGCTGAACATCATCAGCCGCCGGCAGCAGATCACCAGCCAGCTGCTCACGCACAAGCTGATCGAACGGCTTATCGTGATTAAAGGAGCTAATCACATAGTCGCGATATCGCCAGGCATCCGGCAGCATCAAGCTGCGCCCGCCGCCGGTGGATTCTGCATATCGCGCCACATCCAGCCAGTGTCGACCCCAGCGTTCCCCAAACCGTGGCGAATCGATCAGACGATCAATCGCTGACGAGATCGCAGTTTCCGAATCGATCTGATAAGCCTTCACAAACTGCAGCTGCTCGTCGACGGTCGGCGGCAAACCCGTCAACACAAATGTCAGGCGCCGGATCAGGACGTCCGCACTTGCATCCGCGGGATGCAGATCAGCCGCTGCAGTCGACGGCTCTGACGTAACCTGATTTTGTCGGCGTCTGATCTGCGCATCGGCGATAAAACGATCGATGTCATTGATCGCCCAGCCTTCACCAGCGGCTGGCACAGCCGACTTGACGACCGGCCTGAACGACCAGAACTCGCGGCCTTTCTCGATGTCGACTTGGCGTTTGTCCTGAACAGCGGTGCCGGACCGCGGATCTGCCGCACCCGCACGGATCCATGTTTCAAAATCCACCAGAATTTGTTCGGGAAGCTTCCGGACGGGCGGCATCTCCAGGGACTCATGTCGCATTGCCTGCAGCAGCAGACTGGCTTCTGGTTTTTCGGGGACAATGGACGGGCCGGAATCTCCGCCGAGGAGCAGTCCTTCGCGCGAATCCAGCAGCAGCCCGCCTTTGACGGATTTTGCATCGGCCGAATGACACGAGTAGCAATGCTTAACAAGAACCGGGCGAATTCGGTCTTCGAAGAATTTCAGCTGCGCCGGATCGATCGGCTGGCGTACTGACTTTTCAGGTTCATCGGACAACGCACAAGGACTCAGGCCCAACGCAAACAGGGCAAGAGTCAAAAATCGGGCTACGTGGGTGAGACAGGACTTCGTCATAAGATAACGTCACGATAATCGAGAATGTCGGGACGGTGGCTTCACGGATCAGGCGGAGCGGACATGGAAAGCCACGTGATTCGGCTTTTGATGCTAACCGGAAATGTCCAAAAAAGCAGCAGAAAACATCCACAAAATCCAGCCAATGCAGCCATTCTGTGTCAGAAGCCTGCGGGCAGGAAAAATCAATTTGACCTGTTACACTCCTGTCGCTCTGGCAGAAATCCGTGAGTGCTGTTAGCACCAGTGGAAGAGGTGAGAATTGTCAAGGGAAGAGAAATACACAGACGAGCAACTGGCTTCATTCGGCCTGGACCGGGCAATGATTCCGTCGCACGTAGCCATCATCATGGACGGCAATGGCCGATGGGCTCAAAAACGAGGCCTGCCTCGTATTGAAGGGCATCGGCGCGGCGTCACCTCGGTGCGTTGTATTGTGGAAGAAGCGTCTCGCCTGGGCCTGAAACAACTCACGCTGTACTGCTTTTCCAGCGAAAACTGGAAACGGCCGCCTCGCGAACTGACGCTGCTGATGCATCTTCTAAAGCAGTATCTGGTGGAAGAACGACGAGAAATTCAGCGTCAGGGTCTTCGCTTTAAAGTGATTGGAAAACTGGACGAGCTGGATCCCCTGATTCAATCCGAGATGCGAAAGACCGTGGAGGTCTCTGAAAATAACGACGGCATGACTTTGTGTCTCGCCGTCAATTATGGAGCTCGCCAGGAAATCACAGACGCGATCCGAAAGATTGCCGCGGCCGTTCAGGCGGGTCACCTGAAGCCTGACGAGATCTCAGAACAAACCGTCGCCGATCAACTGATGACGGCCGGTATGCCCGACCCGGATCTTGTCATCCGGACCGCCAGCGAATTTCGCATCAGCAATTTTCTGCTCTGGCAAATCAGCTATTCAGAACTGTGGGTCACAGAAAAACACTGGCCCGAGTTTCGTGAAGAAGAGCTGCGGCAGGCGATGCGCGACTTCGCTCGCCGTGATCGTCGCTACGGCGGTCTATCCGCAGCAGCACAATCGTAAGCGGCGCAGTCATCGGCGTCGTGATCCGGGACAACATCGTGCCGGCCCATGAGACGCCGGTTTGATCTGCTCGTCTGCTTTACCTGGTCGTCTTTAACCTGGTTATCTTTAACATTGAACAGGAATTGAATTCATGCTGGGCTGGCGGCTGTTGATGTCGGCGATTCTCATACCCGCCGTGATTGCTCTGTTCTGGTTCGACCATCAGCTGGGGTCCTCCGCCTGGCTGCTGCTGGCCTTCAGCCTGTTTGTGGCCTACCGTAATGCGTTCGAACTCACGGACCTGATGGCTGTGCGTCACATGAAGCCACACTTTCCCGCCGCCGTGGTACTCAGCCTTGGTCTGATTCTGGCCGCGTGGGCTCATACAGTTTTTCCAGCTTCTGCGGGAAGCAGCAGTGTCCTGTCATCGCTCGGCTTTATCGGCGGCTGCCTGGCGATTTGCTTCTGCCTCTTGCTGGCCCTTGAGGCGACTCGATATCAGCAGCCCGGAACATCCATGGAATCTCTCGGCTGTAATCTGATCACCGTTCTCTACGCCGGCGGACTAATGGCCGTGACTGCTCAACTGCGGTGGTTTCCAAACCCGAGCATTGGCTATTTTGTGATCGCCTCCATGATCATTTCAGTGAAGGCTGGCGACACTTTTGCTTACGCCTTCGGTCGACTCTGGGGCAAGAAAAAGATGGCACCGATTCTCAGCCCAGGCAAGACCTGGATGGGTCTTGTGGGCGCCATTTTTGGCAGCACTCTCGGCGGAACTTTGTGGATCACCTGCGCCGGTCCGCTGTTCGCATCAAAGCCCGTTCCGGCCGCGTTGTGGATTGTCTTGTCGTACTCAGCGACCATCGGCCTGATTGGCCTGGCCGGTGATCTTTGTGAATCGCTCATCAAACGCGATGTGGAAAAGAAAGATTCGGCCGCCCTGATGCCGGGCTTCGGTGGACTGCTGGATCTGCTGGACAGCCCGTTGTTTGCGGGTCCCTTTGCACTCGTCTGGTGGCAACTGCTGCCGCCCGCGTTTGTGCCAGCCTCCTGATCCGCCATCACACGAGCAATCTCTCCTCCGCAAAATCCAGTCACGAGCTGGAAATGTTAGACCCCGAAGCGTTTCTCTCGCTTCCCATTGCGTGTCAGTTGGCAACCGCTCCATGTTTACACCGCCCGCAGCGTGTGCAGCAGAATGAGTACCACGGCCCCGGTGATTCCAACACGCACGTTGTCGTTCAGTCGTGAACGAACTGATTCAGCAATCGCAGCCGCGATGACGGCCGGCATTGTGAAGGCCAGTGCCAGGCCAAAGGTCACCGCGGGTTCAGCGGCTTCTGGATTGTGAGTTTCGCCCCAATAGATCCACGCCGTCATCAGCGACCCAACGGCCGCAAACGCAAAAAAACCGGACCACGATTTTGCCTTGTTCCATGGCAGACGGGGGCCTCGCAGCAGGAGTCCAAAGAAGGTCGCCGAACCATCTCCAAACGCAAGGATACCGAGCACAGCCAGCCCCAGTTCCAGATCGCCAGGAAAGAGCAGGGCGGTTAACAACACCGACAGCACATATCCCGCCACGGCCGTGACCCCAGCACCTTCGCCCTTGCGTTGGATCTGCTGAAAGCCCCACAGGATTTTGCCGGCAATGGCCACGCAGCAGCCCACGATAATCAGCTTCATCGTTGGGGAGATTGGATCCGCGTGAGGCACCATCTGCAGTGCAAACGGCAGGAGTCCTGGCGCCATGTGCCAGAGGCGACGCTTGAGTTCTCGATAGGTCAACGGTCGAAACGCCAGACCCTGTGATTCAGCTGCGGACGAGGGTTGCTCGCGCAAACGGATCGGCTTCAGTTGATGTCCAGTCCGGCTCTTAATTTCAGTGCTGGAGTCCATGAACTTGCCTTTACCGAACGGACCGCGCATCGTGGCCTGAAGTTTTTCTCTCTCTGGAATAATCGAACATCGATCGCAACGGTTAAAGGGAATCTCCCCGCTTGAGCGGCTATTAAACGGCCACATTTTTTCCCAGCCAACTGCGAACGTCGCTTTCCAGCAGATTCTGCCACTTCGGCCACTTAACGTTCAACTTAACGTTCAGTAGACTTCGCCTTTCGGCAGGAAAAACTGGGAGGCCAGGTACAACCATACTTGCTCATTCCTCAAGCGGCGTCGTTGTATCGACTTGCAGCACCAGAGGATCGCGCGTCACGACTTTCGCAGCGTACTTGATATCATCGAACTCGTACTTCGTCTTCCAGACCCGGTGACGGGCCTTCCAGTGGACGGGCGGATAAGTTTCGGGATAGGTGCCGTCGAAGTGGCCGGTCTTGTCGGTCTGGACTCCGGCCATTGAGTTCATCACGAAACCGTCCTCCTCGCCGGGGATCTCGGGATAGCCGTAGACCTTCCAGTCGAATGCGACGAGCGGCTGGTCATTCTGATCGACCAGATTCCCCTGAATCGGCAGCATCTTGACGAGGTCGATCGAGGGCAATTCGAAATCGGGTTGCGCGGGGATTTCAAAGAGTGGCCCCCACGTTCCCTGCTGCTCATCAGGCAGCCAGGATGTAGCGTCATTGTAGCCATCGACGTGTCGTGTCAGTCGCAGATTGATCGGTCCCGGCGGCAGGAATAGCTCGTACTTCCCTTCGGCATCGGTCTTCACGGCATGTTTCAGCAGCCACAAGTCCGACCCGCGAAACTTGATGGCCGGGCCGTAGTAGACCTCGAACTCATAGTCGGCCACGCCCACTTGGGTGTCGCTCTTCTGCACGCGCCCCGTGACCCGCGTGCCGGTCACGATCGGAATCTCCAGCTTCGTCGTCTCGTCCGCTTTCACGAAGGCCCGCTCGGTGATCCACGATCGCAGCGGCTGAGCGTCATCGAGGAACTTGAGGATCGAGATCTCGCCGATCGGCATGTCGGGGATCTGGAAGCGTCCTGCCTCGTCGACCGTCACCTCGCGGACGCCGGCAACATCGACCTTGCCGGTCAACGTCATCAGTGAGATCTTCAGATCTTTGGGGAGTGTGACTCCAGGTCCCGCGGCCAGTTGACCCTCGATCGTTCCGGTCTTGTAGGTCGGGAAGATAAAGTGCGGCGCCGTTTCTTCCGGACGGTAGTTCAGGAAGTAGTTGGGGGTGTAGCGTGTCGCCGCCGAGCTGTCCTCGGGAGTAATCTCCAGTTGATTGAGCGAGCCGGGGTCGATGTACGGCAGATGCACTCGCCCCTCGGCGTCACTCACCCCCGAGTTGTCGTCCCGCCAGGCGGCGGGCAGCGTGTAGCCGATGCCCTGGTTGACCTTCACCGAGATCGCCTCCACTCGGGCATTAGCAAGCGGCTTCCCCGCCGGGTCCTGCACGACCAGATGCAGCCCCTCGGTACTCACGAGCGGGTTATGTTGCAGCGGCTGCTCCGTCAACGACTCCAACGATTGCATGGTGTTCCCGCGAGTCGCCGCAAACCCCGGTGCGCGTCGCCAGACCTGTCCCCATGACCGCTTGCCGAGTTCCGCTCCCGGAATCGCAACCGAGTAGTTCCCCAGCACGTCCGTCTTCCCCTGAGCAATGACCGTTCCCTCGCGAGGATCGTTCAAATCGCCACCAGCCACGATCAGCACATCAGCGTTAGGAATGCCGAGCTTCAGGTCGTTAATGATCTGGCCGCTGATGGTCTTAGAACCCGCCGGAGCCGGTTGTTCGGCTATCGGCTCGGCAGCCATATCGACCGGAGGTTTTGCCGCTGGCGTTGGAGCGCCATCCGCGACCGTCGGTTCTGGCTCTGGCGGTGTCACGAGACCCTCATCCGGATCACGTTGATCCTTAGCCTCCAAAAGCTGGTCGACCACGACCTCTCCGGCGACGACCTCGATGACCTGGCCTTGGTCTCCATCCTTGCCATACTGATAGTAGCCAATTTGCAAGTAGTGTTTGCCGGGGCGGACATGTGATAGCTCGAACGTGCCATCAGCGTTGGTCTTCGTGGCGGGGTTGTAGTAACTGTGCTCCAATCGGTCGCTGGCGACGGTGCGGACGATGTAGTTGGCCACCGGCTGGCCCTTGCGAAGAATGCGGCCCGTGACGCGACCGGGGCGAGTCAATTGCAGGTCAGCATTCTCGACGGTCTGACCCGGCATTGTCTGAATCGGTACGGCGACTCCATTGGCCCAGTTTCGCCACTCGCTGTGGCCCCCATCGTGAGCCAGCAGGTTGTACGTCGAGTTCTTGCTGGCCGGGATGTGCATTACATACCGCCCATCCTTGTCGGTCTTGATGCTGAAGCGGGTATCGCCGGTCAGCGAACTGCCGTTGCGAGCGGGGACCACGGTGGCTCCTTCGACCGGCTTTCCCTCGGGATCGGTCACGCTCCCAGAGATCGTGGCAGACCGTTCGACAAAGATTTTGGCCGGGGCCATTCCGGGCTGAAGCTCAAAGAACAACTGATTGAAGTTCTCAGGGAACTCTTCGCCTGAGGGTTCGATCAAGTGCCCGGGAGGATAATTGTCTCCAGTGGCCACATCGGGAGACCACCAGCGACCAAATCGAGTCGAAGGGAATTCGAGCGCCCCGTCGCAGGCGGTGCATTCTGGGACGGCCTTTCCTTCTCCGTCGCCGACGAACAATTGCAACGTGGCCGGGAACTGATCTTCGAAAACAACACGTCCTGTAGCATCGGATCTCGCATGGATAAATGGCGAATCCGCGGTATACAGCACGGCGCCTTCCACTGGCTCGCCAGACACGCTGTCGACAATCCGGGCTTCAAAGCGAATGCCCGGCTCAAGCTGGAATGATAGCGGAACCTTGGCTCCCTTCTCGATGCTGGCATGCGTGTGTCGCGCCACTCCACGGCCTGGCGATGAAACGCGAAAGTCGAGTACATCGCCTTCCCTTTCGATCACTCCCTCTGTCCCAGCCAGTAACTCGCCAGTCGGGCACAGATGCAAACGATAGCTGCCATCCGCCTGAGATTTCGTCTCGACAAAAAACGGCATGACGCCTTCCTTAAAGCCCTGTTCCCAACTCACGCGAACGACGGCGTCGGGAACTGGCTGGTTATCCGCGTCAGTGACTTTCCCTTCAAACCAGGTGTCGTTACACAATCGAATCGCGAGCACGCGGTGATCTGGTTTGCGTTCAATGATCGCTGGGGCATGCCCGTCTTTTGTGACCATGACGACTGGCGAATTTGTGCCCGTTAGGCCCGGTATTGCAAAGGCTCCTTGCTCATCCGTCACCGCCGACTTCCCCGGGATCTCGTACCAAAGATCGACCAGTGCTCCGGCGATTGGTCGACCGGACTCATCCAGCACAACGCCGGTAAGAGTATCCACTGGTTTTACGGGCTCCTTGTCACCAACAGCTTCCATCATAGCCAGGACGCGGGCCTCGGGCTGGCCGTCTTTCCCCGGTGCGATCTCGAACTCAATTGTGCCGGTTTCGAACTGCTCGCCCCAATTTACGGTCTCGACGATTTGACCGACAGGAGTGTCCGGGCTGGGCGGGGCGTCGGGGTTCGCGGGTGAGATATTGGGCGGCAATGACGGCAGGACCGGAATATCGGTTCGCCACTGCGGCGTGGTGTTCACATCCAAGATCCACTGCGGGTAGGTCAGCTTGTACTTCCCGGCCACGGGTTTGATGCTCGGCATCGGCTCGCCGAGATTCAGTCCGGTCGTGGCGATGCACCAGACCTCACCCGGTTTCAGGGTGATGGTCAGCGGTGCGATTAAACTCCAGTGCATCACAAAGGAGACCTGGACATGATTCCCATTCCCATCGGTCACCGTTGGAGCGTGGTTCATGAAGTCCTGCGTAGTCTGGAACGTCATTTCCTTGTCACCGACGTTGTGATAGAACAACCACAGCGGAATACGGCCACCTTCGGGGAAGGTGCGTTCGAGCGAGCCGATGGCCAGTCCGAGTTGAATCCCGCGTTTCGCCTTGCCAAAGACTGGCTGTAGGAGGTCCATCTGCTTCTTCGCAGCTTCGCCGTCCTGGATTCTGCTCTCTAGTATTTGAGCGGGTTGGGGCTCGGCGGGCTTCGGAGTCTCGACTTTCACTGGCTCAGCCTGCGAGGCCGTTGGCTGGATCGGAGCCAGCCCAGCGAGGATCGCTCCGCCGATCACCAGTGAAGCGATCGCAACTCGCCGTGTTAGCGGCCCGTGACTGCGAGCGCTGTCGAACAGCGACTTCACGCGGCGTTCGAGGCTGCTGCCTTCGGCAATGGCGACACCGAGTGACAGCCCCTGCGGAGCGCAGCACAGGCGGGCGACGGCGAGCAGTTGCTCGGCGTAGTCGCTGGCCTTTTCGCCGCTTTGAACGACCGCATCGTCGCAGGCTTGTTCTCGCTCCTGACGCAGCTGGCGCAGGGCAAACCATGAGAGTGGGTGGAACCAGTAGAGCACGCACGTCAGTCGGCCCAGAACCTGGCACGCAACATCGCCGCGCTGCACATGGGCCAATTCATGGAGCAGCACCGCCCGCCGCATCGGCTCGGCCCACTCGCGAGCGACCTGCGGCACGAGCACCACCGGTCGCCAGATTCCCCACGTGAGCGGTACGACCGACTCCGCATGCTCGCGCAGCTCGACTGATCGCGACAACCCGAGGCGTTGTCGCAACTCGGTCAGCATCCCGGGCCACTCACCATCGTCGATCACGACAGATCGGTTGCGCATGCGGACCGTCCGCCACAGCCCGACAAGCAACAGAGTGCCGAACAGGATCACTCCCAGAATCCAGCCCGCACAGACGACGAGTGCGACCCACTCGACTGTCGAAAGTGACCATGCGGTTGGCTCGACGATGGCTTGAGTCGCAAGGGGAGATTCGATCACAGGCGGCACCACGGAGGGAGATTCCACCATCGAAGGGTCGACCATTGGACGAGAAACATCAAACTGTTTGATTGTGCGTGGTGATTGAGGATTTCCCATGATTGAAGGGCTTTCCCCGGTCTCGAGCGATGCACGCGTCGGCCCGGGAACACTGGCTTCCACAACTGTTGCTGCTTCTGGATGCAGGATTGGAATCTGCCACGTCGGAAGCAACCACGAGGCCACCGGCAACAGTAGCAACCCCACCATGGCCAGGCACCAGATCGAGTGCCGGAGTGCCGCCGAAGAGCGGCGAGCCAACCCGACTGCCAGCCACGCCAGGAGCAAAAGCACTGTCCCTTTGGCGGCCGAGTCGAGCAGCAATGAGGAAAATAAACGAGTGAGAGACATCGTATCCATACTATTTCCCCTCCGCTTTGGCCTGACGAATCAACTTTGCCATCCGGTCCAGGTCGCCCGGTTCGAGCGACTCCGACGAGACATCCAGAATGGCCGCCACCGCATCAGTCGCTGATCCGGCAAAAAAGACATCCATCAGTTTTCGTAACGCCGACTTACTGGCCGCCTCGCGCGACTGGATCGCCTTGTAGACATACCGCTTGCCATCCTGGCGGTGACTCAGCAATCCCTTTGACTCCAGCAAGCGAATCATCGTCCGCACTGAGGAGTAACTTGGCGGGTCAGACAGCTTATCGAGAACTTCCCCGACCGTGGCTTCCCCAAGCTGATGGATCACATCCATGATTTGCCGTTCACGCCGAGCCAGATCATCGGCAGGCTTCTTCTTGACCATCGCACTCACTCCTTGGCATTGCAGTCAGCCAGCATGTGGTAATCAATTAACACGTGGTAATCTATTGCCACATGAATTGATTGTCAAGAGTGCTTGAACGCCCAACGCAGGTTTTGAAGTTTCGCGAGTCAGGCCCGGAGGCCCGACAGATCCTCTGCCGGTGGCGTGAGGGGTCTTAATTCGGTGAGCAGCAAAGCGCTAGCTGCGGGTGAGTGTCTTAAAAAACACAACGAAAACACCCGCGGCTAGCGCCTTGCGTCTCAGGTTGTGACTAGATCAACACTCCATCACGCCACCGGTAGTGCTGATCCACTCGCGCGACAATTCTCACTCACATCTTTTCCCATAAATCGCTCGCATTCAGATGCTGGCATGACGATCGCTTTGCGAGTTCACGGCTCATCAAAGCAGATCACCTAACTGCTGCCGGAGGCGACGAAGGATGCGGCTGCGAGACTGGCGGACTGAGGCGGATGACACTCCCAGTTCACTGGCGACCTGGTCCGTGGCGATTCCGTCAATGACACATCGCCAGAAGGGTGTGACAAGCGAGCTTTCGCGAGCGCAGGCAAACCATATTCAGACGTCGATGCCCAATGCCTCATTGCACCGGATCAATCTATGGCCGAAAGTCGCGTCAGTAAACAAAGTGCTGTGTCCACGTGATTCCTCGTCACCTCAAGTGTCCTGGATTCTGCTTGCACCAGCGAAAGGATTCGCTAGACTGCCGTTAGCGAATCCTTTTGCTGTAGGTCGTAGCGTTAGGCAGGAGAATGTGCCATGCGGGAACTTGGGTCATCGCAGCCAACTGCGGTTGAGCTGGAAATTCTGCGGATACTCTGGGAACTTGGCCCCAGTCCGGTGCGCGACATTCACGCCAAACTCTCCGAAGCAAAAGGCACGAACTATTCTACCACGGTCAAAATGCTGGCGGTGATGTTGTCGAAGGGGCTGCTCAAACGCAACGAAGATGCGACGCCGCACATTTGGCGAGCCGCCGTGACTCGCGAAAAAGCGGCGAAGAAGTTCCTGACCGAGCTGATTGAAAAAATCTACGACGGATCGGCCATGAGTCTCGTGCTGCAGGCATTGTCCAGCGGCAAAGCGTCGCAGCAGGAAATCGACGAAGCGCGACGCTTGCTCGATCAGATGGAAACGAAGTAGCCGCTACTTCAACTCGTTCCGAGGCTCCAGCCTCGGAACGCACTGCACTGGAGGCTCCAGCCTCCTGCGTACGCGGCGTCGATCGCAGGAAAAAAAACCGGGGAGGCGGGAGCCTCCGAGACAGTGCGTTCCAGGGCTGGAGCCCTGGAACGAGGAAATTGACCATCTCTAAGGCGATTGACGATGCTGCAATTTATTGAACGTCTCGGCTGGGTGCTGGTGCATTCGTTGTGGCAATTTGCAGCCATTGCGATTCTGGCCGCCGTTGTCGCTCGCATGTTACGCCGATCTTCAACGATTTTGCGTTATGCGTCTCTGGTGTTCTCGATGGGGCTGATCGCGGTCGCTCCAATTGTGACGGGTCTCGTGCTTTCAGTGAACGCGGACGTCGAGGCGTTAACCGCCGAATATACTACCGATGCGTCCCTCGCAGGCAACGACCCAGAATCTGCTGGCAGGTCATCTCAAATGCAATTGGTTCCATCGCCCGGCGAGCGGCAGGGTGTCAGCCCTCCGAACACAACGACTGGTTCCTCTGCAGTACTGACGGCAGAACGAAATACACGGAGGGCTGACGCCCAGGCGCTCGCCGGTGAGTTCCTGCACTCAATAGTCGAGGTGCTGCAACCATGGCTGACATGGATCGTGGGTTTCTGGGCCGTTGGCGTGCTGCTTTGTTCGCTGCGGCCATTCGTCGGCTGGCGCACGCTGCAGCAGTTGCGACGGGTTGGAATCTCTGCGCCAAGTGATGAAATCCTTGAAGCATTTCAGCGAATCTCCACACGACTTGGCGTCAAACGAGTGGTGCAGGTCTTCAACTCGACGCTCGCAAAAGGGCCACTGGTAGTTGGATATCTTCGTCCCGTCGTACTGCTGCCTGTGAGTCTGGCGACGAGTATTCCAATGTCGCAACTGGAAGCCATCCTGGCACATGAGCTGGCTCACATTCGCCGACATGATTTCGTGATCAACCTGTTGCAGACAATGATCGAGACGCTGTTCTTTTATCACCCCGGCGTCTGGTGGCTGTCGCATCGCATTCGGATTGAACGCGAACACTGCTGCGATGATCTTGTGATCAAATTCTTCAACAACGCCCCCGACTACGGCCGAGCCCTGCTGGCGCTGGAGCAACTTCGGGGTCGAACAACGTCGCTGGCTCTTGGCGCAAAGGATGGCTCGCTGCTGGGACGCATTCGGAGAATTGTCAATGTTGGAGGCAATGAAACAGATGGAAATCGACCATGTTCAATATTGATCGGCATCGCCGTTTTATTCGCGATTATGTTATCGTCGCTGCCATGGAGTCTTGCTGCGAAGGACGAGACGATAAAGACCAATGCCGCAATCAAAGCCGACTCGCTTCCTGTCTCAAAGCCAAACAACCTCGCAAAGTTGCCCGATGGGATTGAAGTCGAATTTATCGGCGTGGGGTATCACCCTTCCTCTGAGAGAGACTGGTGGGAGCCGAATGGCGGCGCATTGAAAACCGAACCCGATGTATCCGATGACGGAACGTTTACGGTTGGTTCAGACGCACAGGCCCGGGCGAAGTGCCGGGAGTTCCTGATTCAAATTCGCGGGCTGCCAAAGGATCATTCCGTCAGTACAAGCTACGAGGCCAGTTCCGCATCGGGATCCTCTTTTGAAAACGGACTCTGGACGGGATACCACGGAGCCGGACCATTCAATGATTCCAGAACGACGGTTAAACTCAGCATTGCCACGGAACCTTTTGGACCCGTTCAGGTGATTTCCAGGGATGGCGCAAAAAGTAGAGATGTTCCGATCTCTGGAGACCTGAAGTCACTCTACGACCACATCGTGCCTCTGGATGTGACAGAGGATTCAAACGAGACCGTATTGCTGCTCGAAAACGCGCCGTATGGCGATCTGTATAAGCTCGGTGCCTGGGAACTCGTCGCAGTCGATACTCAAGGTGTTCGCCACCGACGCAATTCTGAGTTCGCTCCGGCTTTGGCGAATCCACGAGCACTCCGTTTTCCGTTGCCAAAGTCCAGCATCAGCCAGTTTGAATACCGCATGCGACGGTATCGCCATTTCGTCACGTTCGAAAATGTCAGCCTTGAGCCGGGACAGAAATCCGACGTAACTGTCTCCTTGAAATCGCTGCCGTCCGACGCCGCTCAGGCATTCATTCCGAACGGACCGATGATCCAGCTCCTGGGCGTTTCAACACCGCCGATAGAAATGACGTCGAAAGACAAACGCGAATGGTGGAATGGTGTCGGGAAGTTGTTGGACAGGCCGCCTGTTCAACTGGGCTCGCTGCACGTTGGTCCGAACAGCGCCAATGGACGTGAGTTCGCTGTTCGTCTTTCTGGCTGCAAATCCACGCCGATCACTCATGTGTCACTGAGCAAACTCTTTCAAAACGGACAGCCGATCGATAAACCGAAGAATGGCCAATCGATGTGGGCAACGCACGGTAGCCAGCTACCGGAATTCGGCTCCACGATTGAAAGTGTGCATTGGCCAATCGGAGATGCCGACGCTGCGACCATTCAAGTGAAATTCGGCGAAGCTCCTGTCGTTCTTATTAAGTTCGATGCGAATGGGAAACGCATCGCGGATGCTCAGGTTGATGCGGCGTTGCAGAATTCGCCATGCCAGCAGCTTTTAGATGGCGTGGAGATTCTGCGCACGGGACAGGAAGAGGACGGTTTTACCGTCTGGACGAATTCCTTCAGTTCCATTACCGATATCGGCAGCGTTGATCTGACTCTGATTGATAAGTCCGGCAAAGAGCAACGTCCTTTCGGAAGCTCGGGGAACGGAACGGAGGACATCAGGTCATTCAAAGTACCTCCAGCCGACGTCGCTGCCATCGCGATTCGCCTGCAACCGTACACGCACGTGGTGACATTTGAAAACGTGTCACTGGAGCCGGGCACACAGACGGAACTGAAGGTGTCGATTACCGCCATCAAAGACGCCGACGGAAAACTCTAAATCCGAGATTACCTCCGGGCGAACTTCACTTCACAGTTTGGCATGAATGATGTGATTCTGCCGTCAGCCGGCGAAGCAACTTGCCAATCCCAGTACCTTCGCTGCCACGCTCACGCCTCCTGTGTCAGCCTCGCCGAGGGCGAAGGCCCTCTTTATTCTACACATCTTTTTTGAGCAGTGGCCCCATGCCAGCTTGGCTGGCATGAGCCAGAGTTTTGTCAGTTAGAATATGACGTCCATCACCTGGCCTTCCCCAGTCCTCAGCCGCTCGCCGCCTTTGGCGGCGAGCGGCTGGAGACTGGGGGTATTAGGGAACAAACGAGCTAACTTCCAAACTCCTTCACCCATGAGGCGAGCTCATGGGGGTCGTGAAAAAGATGTGTGGTACAACGAGTCCGGAGAGCTCCCTGACTCAGCAGCGACCAGGCTGCGGGATGCACCGCTGCAGCGTCGCCAGGAAAAAAGCTGTCACACTCGAAACGTTCTGCTCTTCGCAGTCGCAAAATGGTCACAAATGCCGCACACTGGCAATCTAAGGATCCATTTCCATGACGAAAGTCCAATCACCACATTCTGCCATTTCCGCAACCTGTCCAACTTCGGACGCGTTGCAGCAGTATCTTGCAGGCTGGTGCGATGAGTTTCAGTCCGAACAGATCGAACTGCATCTGCAGGATTGCGCAGCCTGTGAGTCTGCTTTTCAGGAGATGGACGTGAAGCCAGACACGCTGCTTCAATCTCTGCAATCCACGGTCGCTCCTCCCATAACCCGATCTGTCTCAGCTCGCGATGGCGCACCGGCCTAACACGAAGTCAGCGCAGTCCCTGCAGCACCCAATCAGTCACCGTTTAAAAGCTGCGCCTGCTGGCCAATCATCAGCCTCCAAAGTTGAGCACCCTCTGTCTTTGACATCGTTTATAGGCAGCGATTGCAAATTTTTGAGAAAATACCCTGTAATCGTGTTTACGGTTATCGAGTGATCCTGCAATGGCCGGGTCTGACACGAAGGGGAGAGCCGAATCGTAACTCCGGTTTCAATATCCTCTGGGGCGAACATGTTCCAACCCAACAGGACTGGATGAAGTACATCATCCTGCTGCACCCGGCCATGCAGGACATTGTTACTGCGGAGATCGCAAAAAGAGCAAAGCCCGTGCAGCCAGAAAATCCAGCTAATCCAGAAGACAGTGGTCGATTGTGACATCGGCGCCGTCGAGGTAGAACACGGTCACGTCAGTCGCAGCCCCACTCTGCATTGAGTCTTCACGCCACTTGACGGAACCGAATTGAATGAAAGTGCCCCTCGCTGTTCTGCTGTCAGTGATCTCTTCAGTCTGCATGCGCGCCGATGAGCCCGTCCAGTTCAATCGTGATATTCGTCCGATACTCGCGGAACACTGCTGGCAATGCCATGGGTTTGATGCCAACGCCCGCAAGGCAGGTTTACGTCTGGATCTCCACGAAGCCGTGCAGACACCTGCGGAATCCGGCGCCATTCCTGTGGTCTCGGGCGATGCCGACAGCAGCGAAGTGATCCGCCGAGTCACCAGCCAAGACCCTGATCTGCAGATGCCGCCGCCATCGCTGCAGAAACCACTGTCAGCAGCTCAGATTCAAAAGCTTCGGCAATGGATTAATGAAGGCGCGGGCTTCCAGCGGCACTGGGCTTTTGAGAAAACCGTGAAAGCAGGCGTTCCGGAAACTGACACCGTTCAGCATCCGGTTGATTCGTTCGTTCTCGCCCAACTTCGGGAGCACGGACGCTCATTTTCGCCGGAAGCAGATCGCAATACTTTGCTGCGACGAGTCTCCTTCGATCTGACCGGACTGCCGCCTTCTTTTGCAGATCTCGATCGAACGGACGAAACTTACGAGCAAGCGGTCGAGCGTCTGCTGGCATCTCCGCATTTTGGCGAACACATGGCCGTCGAATGGCTGGATCTCGCCCGATATGCCGACACAAACGGCTACTTCAGCGACAAACCCCGCACGATGTGGCTCTGGCGCGACTGGGTCATCAAAGCTTTCAACTCCAATATGCCGTATGATCAGTTTACGATCGAACAGTTGGCCGGCGACATGATTCCAAACGCCACCGTCGATCAAAAGATTGCGACCGGGTTCAATCGCAACCACATGGCCAACAATGAAACGGGTATCATCGACGAAGAGTTTCGCGTGGAATATGTCGTCGATCGAATCGACACCACGATGACCACGTGGATGGGATTGACGACCGGATGTGCTCAGTGCCATGACCATAAGTTCGATCCGATTTCGCAGAAAGAATTTTATCAGCTGTTTGCCTTCTTCAACAACGGGCCGGAAACAGGTCTGATCGTGACCGACAATCCGCCACCGGTGATGTCAGTTTCGACTCCAGCACAGGACCGTCAACTGGCCGAACTGCACGAAGCGACGAAGAAAGCGGTGGCCGACTTTGAGCCCGTGCGAGTTCATCTTTCAAATGAAATCGCGGCATGGGAATCTGAAGCCATACAAACTCTGCCGCGGCCTCCAGAAGATCAGACCGTTCTCTTCGAACCTTTTCAGGGGCAACTGACGAGCGGCACAACATATGTCGGCACGACTCTGATTTTTCATGCCGGAGTACGCGGCGAAGCGGCTCGCTTCGATGCAACTCAACATGCCGAACGCACGCTGGATAACTTTGACGCCGACAAGGCCTGGACCATCGGCTTCTGGATCTCACCCGATGGATCACTGAGCTGTCCGCTGTCGAAGATTGAGCCAGAGGGAAATCGAACAGGTCTGGAATTTCTCTGGAAGAAGGGCCGCCTGACAGTCAACCTGGTTCAGCAGTGGAATGAGCACGCGATCGAACTGTCAACGCGGACCCCGATGACGAATGGAGAATGGCATCATGTCGTCGCCTGTTACGATGGGTCACAGAAAGCGGCCGGCCTGCAGATCTATCTCAATGGTCTTTTGGCCGTGGCTGATGTTCATCGAGATTCGCTGACGGGTTCCATTTCCAATGATGCACCTCTGCTGATTGGTCGACGAGATTCCGGACTGGGACTCTATGGCGTGCTGGATGAATTTCGAATTCTTCAGCGCTGCGTCGATGCTGAAGAAGTCGCCCATTGGACTCGTGCGGAACGAATTCGCGGGATTCTGCAGATTCCAGCGGCATCCAGAAACGGACGCCAGATCGATCTGCTGCTGGATGATTACATCTCCCATCATGCAGCCCCCGAAACTCGTGAGCTGCGACAGCGAGTTGTGGAATCACAGCAGGCCGAGAAGAAGTTCCGAGATTCCATTCCGACAACACTGGTGATGGAGGAACTGCAGACGCCTCGACAGACACATATTCTAATTCGCGGACAATACGATCAGACGGGTGAAGCGGTGCAGGCCAATGTTCCCGCTGCGTTGTCTGCATGGCCAGTCGATGCGTCAAAAAATCGACTTGGTTTCGCGAAGTGGCTGGTGTCTGAAGACAATCCGTTGACCGCTCGTGTCGCTGCAAACAGGCTCTGGAAGCAATGTTTCGGCGAGGGACTTGTGAGGACGATGAATGATTTCGGCACTCAGGGAGAACCGCCGACTCATCCGGAACTACTGAACTGGCTGGCCGTTCATTTTCGGGAGACCGGCTGGGACATCAAGGCGATGCTGCGTTTAATCGTCACGTCGAAAACTTATCGACAAAGCTCGGTGTTTCGCGTTCAAGACGGCACAGTCTTCGATCCCGCAAACCGACTTCTTTCCCGAGGTCCCTCGTTTCGCATGTCGGCCGAAATGATTCGCGACCAGGCGCTTGCTGTTTCGGGACTGCTGCAGACCACAATCGGAGGCCCGAGTGTGAAGCCGTATCAACCCGACGGTCTTTGGGAAGAAGTGTCGTACAATGAAGAAGACAGCTATGAGCAGGACCTCGGTCCGGGATTGTGGCGACGCAGTCTTTATACGTATCTCAAGCGGCAGGTTCCGCCACCTTCGTTTCTGGCGTTTGATGGCATCACACGTGAGAAGTGTACTGTGCAAAGAGCCCGCACCAACACGCCTCAGCAGTCGTTGATACTGCTGAATGATGTGACTTGGATCGAAGCGGCCCGAGTGCTCGCCACGCGGCACTCTCAGGCTGACATCGCGGATGAATCGCTTCGACTGCAGCAACTTTTTCGCGATGTGCTTTCGCGATGGCCGGAGAAACCTGAACTGGAAATGCTGCTGGGGTTACTCAATCGCCAGCGCAGTCGATTTCGCAATCAGCCAGTGGCGGCGGATGCGCTTCTGCAGAATGGCGAGGCTTCCCGTCCCGCTGTTGATGATCCCATTGAACTGGCGGCATGGACAATCGTGGCACACACGGTGCTGAATCTTGATGAGGCAGTGACGCGACGATGAATGCAATCTGCGATCGAAGACAATTCCTGCTGAATTCCGGGATTTCTCTTGGCAGTCTGGCGTTTGCTGCGATGACGCAAGGCGAGGCCAGTGAGCCCCACGTTCGCCACGCCATTGCCAAAGCAAAACGAGTCATCTATCTGTTCATGCACGGCGGCCCATCGCAACTGGACTTGCTGGACCATAAACCTGGACTTCGGCAGTATCACGGTCAGGAACTCCCGGCTTCTGTGAGGGGAACTCAGCGACTGACAGGCATGACCAGCAGTCAGAAGTCGTTTCCTGTGACCGCATCGCAGTTCTCTTTCGCGCAGCGAGGCCAAGCGGGAGCATGGTTCAGTGAGACGTTGCCCGAGACCGCGAAGATTGCTGATGAGCTCTGCGTGATTCAGTCCATGCACACGGAAGCGATCAATCATGATCCGGCGGTCACCTTGCTGCAGACCGGTCATCAGCTTCCGGGTCGCCCCAGCTTTGGAGCGTGGGCCAGCTACGGACTTGGCAGTGAAAACAATAATCTTCCCACGTTCGTCGTGCTGCTTTCCAAAGGCAGCGCAGCGCGTCCGGCGGACCCTTTGTATGCGAGACTCTGGGGCTCCGGATTTCTGCCATCTAACCATCAGGGTATCGCCTTTCGATCGGGCGGTGAAGCCGTTCTGTATCTTTCAAATCCTCCGGGAGTGGACGCGGTCACGCGCCGCGATCAGCTGGATGTGATTGCGGCTTTGAACGCACGTCAACAGCAAACGCAGCTGGATCCGGAGACCCAGACCCGCATCGCTCAGTATGAACTGGCTTTTCGGATGCAGACGTCTGTGCCCGATCTTGTGGACATGAGTGACGAAACCGAGGGGACTCTGGATGCCTATGGTGCCGGATCGCGCCAGCCAGGCACGTTCGCCAGAAACTGTTTGCTGGCTCGCCGCATGGCAGAACGAGGTGTGAGGTTCATCCAGCTTTATCATCGAGGATGGGACCAGCATTACAACCTGCCAAGTGATCTGCGTCTGCAGTGCCACGACGTGGATCAACCGGCAGCGGCGTTGATTCGCGATCTGAAGCAGCGAGGATTGCTGGATGAAACGCTGGTGATCTGGGGCGGTGAGTTTGGCAGGACAACTTATAGTCAGGGCAAGCTGGAACCAACAAACTACGGCCGCGATCATCACGGCCGCTGCTTTACGATGTGGATGGCTGGGGGTGGTATTAAACCGGGCATCGTCTACGGTCAAACGGATGACTTCTGCTACAACGTCGTGCGTGATCCTGTTCACGTGCATGATCTCAACGCAACAATCCTGCACCAGTTGGGAGTCGATCACACGCGGCTCACGTATCGCTTCCAGGGCCGCGACTTCCGCCTGACGGACGTGCATGGAAAAGTTGTGGAAGGAATTCTTGCGTAGGACGGTACCGTACAACCGTCGCTCCGCCGACGGGATTTCCTCGCAGCCTTGCGTCACAACCTATGGCAGCGGAAAATTAGGTTTCTAAACATCCGCCCCTGTAAACCGTGTTCGCAGAGCTTCGGCTTTCCGATTCTGCGGATTCATAGCCTGAACAGTCTTACAAGTCTCCGTGAGTGCTGTCACAATATTCTCAACAGGGGGGGGGGGGTATTGTCATGGCGTTGTCGATCGAGTAATTTCAGACTCACGTTGTAGCCAGTGGATTACTGACACAGAACGAAATTTCAGCAATCCTTGCGGCATTGCCGGATGATCGACGACCGAAGAACGGCGAAGAACTTGCGCGGGAGCTGGTCCGTCAAAAGTCGCTGACAAAGTATCAGGCCGAACAGCTTTACTCCGGCAAAGGCAAGACGCTGATTCTCGGCAACTATGTTGTGCTCGACAAACTCGGCCAGGGTGGAATGGGTGTTGTGTTCAAGGCTGAACACCGGCGTCTGAAACGTCTTGTGGCATTGAAAGTGATGTCGGCAAGTGTGGTGAAGACACCGGATGCACTCAAGCGGTTTCATCGCGAAGTTGAAGCCGCAGCGAAACTGCGGCATCCAAATGTTGTTGCCACCGATGAAGCCAAGAGAACTCATTTCCTTGTGATGGAATATGTCGAAGGCAGTGACCTTTCAGTGCTCGGGAAGAGGCAGGGGCCGCTTTCTGTTAACCAGGCCGTCCAATGCATCGAGGCGGCGAAAGGTCTTGAGTTTGCTCATTCTCAGGGCATTGTGCATCGTGATATCAAACCGGCAAATCTTTTGTTGGACTCGAAGGGAACGGTCAAGATTCTTGATATGGGACTGGCTCGCATTGAGGGCAATTCCGGTGGTCAGGCAGAACTGACCAGCACTGGGGCCGTGATGGGAACCGTCGACTACATGGCTCCCGAACAGGCACTCAGCACCAAGCACGCGGATGCTCGCAGCGATGTTTACAGCCTGGGTATTTCGCTGTGGTATCTGCTCACTGGCCGGTGTGTGTTTGATGGGGATTCGATGATGGCCAAACTGCTGGCTCATCGGGATGCTCCGATTCCGTCTTTATCGGCAATGAATAGCGAAGTCCCCACCTCCGTTGAAGCTGTCTTTCAGAAGATGGTTGCGAAGCAGCCGGGCGGTCGGTATCAGACGATGACTGATGTCATCGGGGCGCTCGAAGGCTGCCAAAACGGAACATCGTCGAATGTCGTGATGCCAAGCCCCCCCCGAAGATCTCAATCTGCAATCGTTCCTCAGCAATCGTGGTGGCTCGCCATCATCCACGACAGGCGCTCGAAAGATTCAAACGTCAGTAAAAAGCATGGCTGTCAACGCAGCGGCGGAGGCTACGATTCTGTCGGGGAATGTGTTTGTGGATACCGACCCACACCAGTTAACGTCGCTCGGGACACCGCTAAAACGCAAAGAGGATCGGAAGAAAACTGAAACCGCATCAGCGACAGTTCCATTACCGTGGTTCCGCAACATAAGACTCCTGGCGGGTGGTGGGGCTACTGCGTTCGTACTACTGCTGACGGTGTTCGTCTTTTCGGGAACTCCTCAGGGCCAGATCCGGGTCGAGATATTGGATCAAGAAATCGAAGTGAAAGTGCTGAATGGCAATCTGATTGTAGATCGTAACGGTCAGATTGTGGGCGAAAAGCCCCTGGACCCAGCACAGCCAACGATGTCAATGCTAACAATGTCGCAAGCGATGATGACGCCAATAACGTCGCTGTTGCCACCCGAAGAGCCCTATCCTAATTCTCCCGAAATGCGGCGGACTGCAGAATGGGTGCTGAAGAAGCAGGGCGTAGTCACGATAAGGCAACGCGGAGTAGATGCAGACATTTCCAGTTTAGAAACGCTTCCGAAAGAAACCTTCAAGCTCGTCGGAATTAAGCTCGCGGTCGGCGGAAATTTTCGGGCCGTTGAGATTTCCGACCGTGAGCTTCAACGACTGATGGGTCTTTCGCACCTGGAAATATTGGACCTCGGTCGGCAGCCGGTCTCTGCCACTGGACTCGCCGCTTTGAACGGTTGCAAAGAGTTGAAGTTTTTGTCGCTGTTTGAAAGTGGAATTGAAACGGATGCGATTCCAACGGTCTTGAAATTTCAGAAGCTTGAAGTATTCATGTTTCAGGGAGCGTACTGCGACACTTGGGCCGAGAAGATCTCAACATTGCCGATGCTTCGAAAAGTGACCGCCTATCGTTGTGACCTCACCGATACAAGTGTGACCTTTCTGGCAAAATCACCTCGACTTGAGGAGTGGACTCTTTCTGAATGCGGAGCGACCGACGCGAGTCTTAAAGCACTTGCCGGAACTATGTCATAGAAGTCTCTTGAACTCTACAGCGAGCTGATGACCTTGCCAGAAATTGAACGACTTCAACAGGCGTTGCCGGAATGTAAGATCCGCAATGACTACCAGCCCGACGCTTCCAGGCAATAGCAGATCACGATTCTTAATCGCACTGGCATGACTCCTGATGTGAATCAGAACCTGACCATCTTTGATGCTGAAAAAACGTCAAAAGGTGGCGGTAACGAATGGCCGTGTTGTGATCGAGAGGCAATTAGGGGATATTCTGCTTTAACCAATAAGTACAATGTCCGCTTTTGCGATTCCCCCTGAATCAATCCTTTGAGGAACGCAACTGATAGTAACGGGCTATTGATCCATGCAGTTGCAAGTTGAACATGCTCACGATGGGTCATTAGTTCAGTGCCTCACGTCGTATGGTGCTGAACTAGTCCTGAGACCACTCAGACAAACTTGGGTCGAAAATGACGCGATGTGGATCACCGTGGTACACACATCCACAACATCCACTAGGCAGGGGTATGCACTTCATGATTAGAACAGAGCCTTTGGATACAGTTTTATCTGGAACGTCAAAGAGTCAATTTCACCCCGAATAATACCCAAGCCCTACCATCCCGTGTTGTCATAACAGAATCACCTCCTTGCTCCATTCGCTGTACGAGGGCCTTTACTAACGGGGGTGATGAATCATGCGCCAGTATGATCTTGTTGATTTCATCTTGTTCGTACTGGGACGAAACATCCTCAGGAACATTCCGGACTTCCAAGCGTTTGACGTATTCCTTTACTTCTGTCGCCACACGTATTTCGTACTGCTTCCGTAGCACCTCCATCTTTGAACTCAGTGCTAACGCCTGTTTTCCTTTCTGAAGAATATCTCTTGAATTACGACGATTAGACCGAAGAAGTTGATCGACTTCCGCTTGCAGAAGTCGTTTTTCTTCGTCGATCGGTGCGGTGTCGAAATTGTGATTTCGTTGGATTTCGCGAATTAGAGCACGGAGTTGATCAAATTCGTTTTTTGTAATTTCTGCCGACGTTGGCGGCAATATAACTGCCGGCTGTTCCTTAACAACGTCCACAGCCTTAACGACTTCCTTTGGTTCGACCTGTTCAGTTTGCTCAGCAGCCTCTGGCAGCAATTCATCTCCAGCCTTTTCAGTCTGAGGAACTGAAAGATCACCGTTCTTTGTCGCGAGGGAGGCCTTAGGAGCAACACGAAAAATGGCCAAAAACACGACGGCAACGAAAAACACTGCCAGAACGGCAATCGCGGATGCTCGAATGAGAATCTTCCGGTCTGTCCAACGTACTTCTGGATTGACTGCTCTATCATCACTTAGTGGAACAGGCGGGATCTTGTTTCTTTCAATTGCAGCTGGCTTGCGAGCACCTCTGACTGTTTGGTCAGTTTCATCAGTCATCAGGGGGGCGTCGGCTCTTCGATCTTGATGCGAGCAACTCCGCACTTGGGGCAGGTGATCGTTTTTCCAATGTGCTTTCGTTCGACCAATCCTAGCTTGCCGCATTCGCAACGGATTCTGATACGCGATTCCATGTTCAACCCCTTGCACTCTGACGTGTCGATATGACGCGACAGTCTTGCCATTATCAGGGGCCATTTCAATTGTCCGCTGGGCCTAGTGGCCAGACGACAACAAAACCGCTCTTTCCAGCATTGCGACGATTCGCGTTTGTGTCTCCGTCGGCAACACTCGCCAAACTTCGGGAGAGCGAAGAATCTGAATCAACTCAGGGGCCAATTCTTGGGGCCAGCTATTCGAATCTATGGGCTTTTTCTGCAAATTCACCCCTTGTTCCGGTCCAGTATCGTCCACTGGATAGGGCTGCCGGAGTAATCTTGGCAACCCATTTTCCGTTGGTTGGATTGTGAAACACTGGTTTTTTCTCCGTAGCCGGTTTTCCTTTGTCCGTTGGTGCGGCTGTCGATCCGCTAATGTCAGTGGTCAAACATCACCTGCCACCCGGTGAGGGTATGCACTTCGGGAAGTTTACAGTCAAGATTTCCGAATTTACACTGATCGTGGTTTCTTGGTTTTTTCGATTTCGCGGTTCAAGTGGGAAGATGCGTCGATGAAATGGGTGCATGAACGAACGGCATACGACGTTTTGGGGGTAAGTCGTACATCCTCGACAGAATCGATCACTGTGAAGTACAAACTTCTAATCGTGCATGTCCACCCTGATCGAGACGCTTCAACGAAAGCATCGATCGAGTTTAGGAGAATCCGAGATGCCTTCGAAATTCTTTCTGACCCGATTCAAAGGAAGGAATACGATCAGTCGCTGGAGACGAATGCGACGTCATTCAGTTTTTCATTCACCGTGGGAAGAAGTGGGTGGCGAAAGACACGGGAACAATTAAACACCGCAGATCCTAGGGAACGAGAGCCTATGACTGACAATCAATTCGAGAATATTCGTGACACTCAAAGAATTGAGGGTTTTGGTGTTGGGCGAATTCGATGGGATCTAGTGTTTGAAAATTGCACCAACGTGGCAGAGGTCAGGGGAAACGCATCGATCTTGCTTCAGTAGCTGTTTGATGTAAGTGCTCTACGACGAAAATCTGGCCATTATTGGGAGCAGTTGTCGGAACTGGGGGTCACGACCATAAATGACATCAGAAAACTCAGTCCGATATTGCCGGAACCGCCTTTCAAGGTGCAAAGAACTTGCAACGAACGAGAACCCCAAACATCCATCGGAACCAAGATTGATTCATTGCTTGAAATCATTGTCAACGACATTGCCTCGCTTTTCGAATTGCAGTTTGATCGAATCCGCGCCGTCGCTTTCGACTTCCCGACTTTCACCAAGATTCGCCCACTACTGGTTGTCTACAAGGGACATCCAAAACAATTAGTGGGGGCCGCTGCGTTGAGTGACCTGCTGGTCCAAATTCTGCTCACGATCGATGATGATTGTCTCAACTGCCGTAAGCTTGATGCGGCGAGGGATATTCTATCCGCATCGATCCATCGCAATTCATGGCGAAACCAGCAAAAGTACAAGCGGTTCAATCGATTAGTGCATGCATCTCAAGTTCGTGAATTGCTTTCCACATGGAGCAAAGATGACGGACACTTTGGTGGAGATTTCAAAAATGGTTCAATTTACCTCCCATTGCAACACCTCGTTAACGTTTCAACCATAGTGACTCAGAACCAGACGATCCACGATCAATACACCCAGATCATGCTAATGGCCATCAAGCTGGTTCTCGAATCTCACGGCATTACGCATTCCGATGAAGAGTATCTCCTGAACAAGAAAAAGCACTATGACGAGCAACGAGAATCGCTAAAGCAGTTTTTGGACGCAGGCGGATACAATCCTGATGAGTCCACTGTCTAACGCATTGACGACTAGAGGCGAGAACGCTTAGCGGAAAAGAGACAGTCTTGCTGTAAGTAGGGGCGGTGGCCATCCATTTCTTCCTTTACCGAAACCCTCAATGCTTCTTGGGTTTTGCTCTCAATGGCTGACTGACAGCGATGAAACGAGTTGGATCACTGTTCGACGCTGTCATTGGGCGCTTCAAAATCAGCAGGGGTGTGAATGTGAATGTACAGTAAGGGCCTCTGAACTGATTTGGCGAGCACTGAGATCGGGGTTGAGCCGATGTTTTATTGGGGATGGACGGAAATAAGGGGACATTCTACTTTACCATAAATCACAATGTCCCCTTTTGCGATTTCCCCACTGTGTTTGCATCGGGATAACTGCATGCGACGACTGATTCTAAAATCGTTTCAAAGTCCCGGCGACGTGCTGATGCTCACAGCTGCGGTGCGGGACCTGCATGCCGCTTATCCCAGGCTGTTCGAGACAGATGTGCGGTCGTCTGCTGACGACCTTTGGAGGCACAATCCGTTTCTCACTCCGCTTCGTGAAGTTGATCCCGGGGTTGAAGTGCTGGATATGCACTATCCGTTAATTCACGAAAGCAATACCCGACCGCTGAGAGCATCAAAGGGGGCAGGCATGAATGGCGTTGTCCACGGGAATTTAGCGTTTTTGCGACCGTAAATTGCCACGACCGCGCAGCGTTGAAGAACGCGATCCATCGCGTTCATGAATTTCAAGTTTTTTTTACGCCTGCAGGCATGACGTCGATGGCGTGACCCTATTTATCGTTAGAATGCTGCAGGCGTGGACCTTTCCTGGTGTCGTGTGGCAACATTTGACCAAGGAAGGGCTGGGGTTTCCGATTCTGCGCTGCGTCTGTTTGATTTCAATGATTACCGGGATGCTGATGGATCTCGGCTACGCGGCGTACAGCGGCAAAGGGACTGGTGAAACGGCAATCCTGCGTCAATTGAGTTCTACGCTTCGAGCAGGCGATATTGTTGTTGCCGATTCGTATCACTGCACGTATTGGTTCATTGCCTTTTGCATGAAGATGGGCGTTCATGTTGTCATGAAGAATCATCACAAGCGAGATGACAACCCGTTCGG
>JBDNHX010000445.1:0-7498 GCA_041688565.1 Planctomycetaceae bacterium | reverse complement strand
TCGCCCGCATGAAGAGTTATGAACTGGCCGCAAAAATGCAGCTGGCAGTGCCGCGAGTCACGGACCTGAACCAGGAAACCGAAGCGACTCGGGCGATGTACGGACTTGACCGGGAAGAAACGAACGACTTCGGAAGCCGTTGCCTGCTGACTCGGCGTCTGCTGGAACAGGGCGTTCGATTTGTGCAGCTGTTTTCCGGCGGTTCATTCGGCTCACCGCGTATCAACTGGGATGGTCACGAAGATGTGAAAGAGAATCATACTCGCGAAGCCGGTCGGCTGGATCAGCCGGTCGCGGCGTTATTGAAAGACCTGCGACAGCGAGGCATGCTGGACGATACTCTGGTCCTGTGTACGACGGAATTTGGACGTACGCCATTCACACAATCCGGCGCGGATCAGATTGGAACGGGCCGCGACCATAATATGTATGGTTTTTCCATCTGGATGGCGGGCGCCGGATTGAAGCACGGCGTTTCGTACGGTGCCACGGATGAGATCGGCTGGAAGTCTGTTGAGAAACCGGTCCACTGGTACGACTACCATGCAACCGTGTTGCATCTGCTGGGGCTCAACCATGAGCGACTCAGCTATTACCATAACGGAATTCAAAGGCGTCTGACCAACGTGCACGGTGAAGTGCTGCACGATGTTTTGTCGTGATGGTTTTCGCTCATTTATACAAGCTCGAAGCGCCAGCGAGTGGGCCCGCGGCGTTCAGAGCCCACTCGCTGGCGCTTCGAGCTTGTATTTTTGGGCGGGGTGTAAGTGCGAAAGCTGAAGTCAGAAATCAATTTCCAGCAGATCTTCCGCCAGTTCTGCGTTGGGGAAAATTTTGCGGATGTCGGCCATACCGATTGGGTCATCATCAGGCCGCTGCGGGTCGACATGGACCAGCAGAAGTCGACCAACCTGTGCCGCTCGGGCCAGCTTAGCCACGGGGGTTGCCGAACTGTGGCCGGTTTTTGCGGCCCATTCGGTCAAGTCATCCGGGAAGTAGCATTCGTGAACAAGCACATCGACACCGCGAATGAATTCTGTGTAGTCGCCGGGTGCGGTGGTGTCTGTGATGTAGGCCATGGAGCGATCTGGCCAATCGATGCGAAAACCGACGGAGCCGCCTGGATGCACAAGAGGGATCCAGCGCAGAACACTGCCATCGGCAAGAGTGACGTCGGCCTCCAGTTCGTGCCATTCAAAGTCCGGCACAACAGGAAACATTTCATTGGCGAGCAAATGAGTTTTTACAGCGGCCAGTGTTGCGGCCGATCCAAACACACGGACTCGCGTGATGTCACCGCGCAGCATGGGAACCAGGATGAACGTGAGCCCGCAGACGTGATCAAGATGAGCGTGAGTGAGGAAGATATCGAGTGTCGACGTCTGCAATTTCCCGGGGACCCGAAAAAAGCCGGTTCCCGCATCCAGCGCAACGCCGATTTTCGGCAGCAGCAGGCTGGCCGTATGACGACGTTCATTGGGGTGATAGCCCCCGGTTCCTGAAAAGATCAGTCGCATGAATGGGTCGGAGTCAAGAAGTTGGAATGTGTGGGTATGAGCCTGAAGTGTGGCAGATTTTGTTTCATCGCCACAGAGAAAATGATGTCCTGTGGCCCCATAAACGCACATTTGGTCAGCCTGAAAACCGCAACGAAACGGAACAATCGGTACGCAATCTGGGGTCGACAACCCAGATGCCGATCAGCAAAAAACCACAACGTCGGCACTGTTGCTGCTCGCTATTATCTGCGAAGTCGCACCTAAAACTTTTATCGCCGTGCATCCACGAACGCTGCGTCTGGCGTCCGCAGGTAAAACAACTTGTTGCGGCAAGCAGACCGACGAGCGGTCATCACTTGCGTCGCGAGACAATCTGGACGACATTCACAAGGCTGCGACATTTGTCACGGCCTTGTTTCGTTGAATGCCTGATTGTGGAGACGCCTATGAAACTGGTCACCTTTCGTGTCGTCGTCAGCCTTCTTTCAGTGAGTCTCGTTTCAGCCGGTCTCGCATGGTCTCCAGCTTCCGTCCACGCACAGGATCGTTCTCTCAGTGAGAACCCTGAGCTTGCGGCGTATTTCGAGGACGAAGTCAGTCAGCTGGAAAAGGAAAACGATCTGACTCGGTTCAAATCGGTCGACGAATGGCACGAGGCGAAGCATCACCTGCGAGAACAGCTGTTCGAGATGCTGGGCCTGCGTCCTCGTCCAGAGAAAACGGATCTGCAGGCTGCAATTACTGGCACCACGGAAGAAGAAGAATTTGTTGTTGAGCGAGTTCACTTTCAGTCGTTGCCCGGGCTTTATGTGACCGGAAATTTCTACCGGCCGAAAGTGTCTGCTGGCCCACTTCCCACAATACTTTACGTCTGTGGTCATGGGCAGGTAAAAAAGGACGGAGTCAGCTTTGGCAACAAGACGCACTATCATTATCACGGAGCGTGGTTCGCTCGCAACGGCTACAACTGCCTGATCATCGATACTCTGCAGCTGGGCGAAATCGAAGGCGTGCATCATGGCACGTACAAAATGAACCGCTGGTGGTGGAACTCACGGGGCTATACACCCGCCGGAGTTGAAGCCTGGAACTGCATTCGGGCGCTTGATTATCTGGAGACTCGAGCGGAGGTCAATGCTAAGCGAATCGGAGTCAGCGGTCGTTCAGGAGGCGGTGCCTACAGTTGGTGGATTGCCGCTCTGGATGACCGAATTCAATGTGCCGTCCCGGTCGCAGGGATCACTTCACTGCGAGACCATGTGGTCAATGGATGTGTCGAAGGCCACTGCGACTGCATGTACATGGTCAATACGTTTCGGTGGGACTTTGCTACGGTCGCCGCCCTGGTCGCACCACGACCGCTGCTGATTTCCAACACCGACAAGGACACGATCTTTCCGCTGGAAGGAGTCATCGATATCCACCGCCAGGTCAGGCATATCTATCGGCTGCATGGGAAAGGCGATCATCTTGGATTACAGATCACAGAAGGCCCGCACAAGGACACTCAGGAGCTGCATATTCATGCGTTTCGCTGGTTCAATCGCTTTTTGCGAGATGACGAAACGACGATCGAAAAGACGGCCGAAAAATTCTTTCAGCCGGAACAGCTAAAGGTCTTCGCTCAGCTGCCGTCAGAGGAAATCAATACTCGCGTCGATGAAACCTTTGTTGCGCTGGCTGCGGTTCCATCCGCGGATGCCGTGCTGGCCGATCAGCAGGCATGGTTTAACGGACGACTTGCTGAACTGCGAGAACGCTGCTTTCAGGCCTGGCCCGATCATGACTCCGAGTGGAAGCCGTCAGCTTCCGTTCGCGTGGAATCACTGCCAATTGCTGAATTGGATATACCAAACGCTGATGGCCTGAAGCGTTTACGCATTCACTTCCAGTCCCAGTCGCATGTGCCTTTATTTGTTGACGCTGTGCTTCCGGAAAATCAGACGCTCGATTCCCTGAAGGCCGCGGCCATTCATGTGGCGGCTGATCCCGAATCTGTTTTTCGTGAAGTACTGAAAGACCGGACCAAAGACTCAGACGCTGTCTTTGTCATGTCTCCTCGGGGACTTGGTCCTCATCAGTGGATCGGCACGGAGGATAAGCAGAATCAGATCCAGCGCCGGTTTCAGCTGATTGGAACCACTGCCGATGCGATGCGAGTCTGGGACATTCGCCGAGCGATTCAAAGTGTTCAGACGGCATGCCCCAATCTGTCTGCCCCACCAACCACAGCAGGCGATCAGATGCTGGAACCGCACGTGCTGCTGGCCTCATTGTTTGAACCCTCCGCTGCCCCACAATCGCTTCACCATACCAGTGCTGACCCGAATCAGTGGCCGTCCATCCTGAACCTGACTCGGACAATCCGCCCTGAAGAAATCCTCTCGCTTGTGATCTGGCACAGCGGGGTCAAGGCAAAACCTTCTTCGGTCGCAGACGCTCGGCTTGATCTCGGACAAAAGCTCAGCAGCGATTCGCGATGGACAGGCGCATCACTCCTGCTCGAAGACGATTAAGGATCGCTGGAACAATAATAGTCGCCTTTCGCTCCGCGAAAGTAGCGTGCTTTCGCGGAGCGAAAGACGACTATAGGCACATATTGATCGAGCGTCCCCAACCAAAGTCACCAACCAGGCCTGAGACAGGTCATCAACTCAGTTGGTTCTACCTCTCCCTGCTGGCCAAGGGCCTCGTTTTCCGGAGGACTCACCCGCCCACAATACGGCGAAAACGTTCACCGGGTTCGGCGAATATGAAAGAGCTCGCACTGTCGCGACGCTGATACAGACGTCAAAATCAATCCAGTCGGCTCGTCAGGGAACACTCAGGAGCAACAAAAAAAAACTCCCGCGAGCACGGGGGAAATTGCGAACCAGGCTTCAGACATCATCCGAGCGTTATGCACACTTTCTGCAAGAGATCTCGGGAAACCTTCCTGAAAGTGGATTTCATGCTTCTCAACATCATCTCTGGCCTGCAGCACTGGGCGAACCAAGTGCAGCAGATTGTGTTCAACAAGATGCACCATCTGTCGCCCCAGGACTATTGCATCATGCTCGTCCTCGCGATCTCCGTCGGCTATTGCCTGCTGAAGGGCCAGAACATTTAGGAATGCCCACCGCAATTGTAAGCATTGGCTCACGCGGCCTGAAATTAGCCCATCAGCCAATCTACTCGGCCAATTTTTTCATCGTCGCGCGATCTTCGGCCGTCAACACGTTCGCGGGCAGATTCTTTAGCGACAGCTTCTGCAGCAGAGACAAACTTCCGGCCGGTTCGGGAATGAACCAGACGCCCTGATGGATTTTGCTCAACGCCAGCACTCGAGCGTGAAAGCGTTCCTGCCCAATCACGACGATGGGCGTGTTGCGAGTTCTGACGTCAGCTCGCAGGTTGGCAATTGTTGTTGCGAAGGGCCAGAGGGGCGATTCCGCATCCAGAATAAAAAGTTCACACGTCATCTGCACGGCGGCGATCTCAAATCCCTCAGGTCCAGTCGATGCAATCTGCGGCTCGAATCCCGCATCCTGAAAGACCAGTTGCAAAGTTCGAAGCTGATCAACATCCGGACTGACGATTACGATCTCGGGTTTCAAACTGCCATTTCGGACTGAGCTCAAACACCGAGCAACGGACGCTCGGCTGACTTCCACCGGCAATTTTTCTGACCGGACTGCGGCAAGCAGACGGACGCGAGCATCCGGATGCAGCAGAGCCTTGCCCAGCACCCTGCCCGTCTCCACCAGATCTGTGTCGGCTGCAGACACCGCCTGCAATCCCTTAAGCAATTCAATGGCCGCAACGGGGTGAAGGCCCAGAGCCACTGCCAAGCCGTTCAAAAGTTCGGCAGACGACTTTCCTGCCGCAACCGTGGGCTCCGTTGTGAGTGAAGCGTCCGCCGTTGCAGACTCCGCGACCAAAGAAACGGTCAACGCCCGTTCGCTTATCGGGTCGATCACAACAGCATCCGCCAGCGTAGCTCGCGCATCGTTCAAAGTAGCCAGTCGGAGATTTCTTACCGCCACCTGCTTCACGGCATCCGGCTCATCCAGGGTTGAAAAGCGTGCGCCCGATTCCTGCAGCCGTGTGGTTGCGTTCTGCACGAGAAAATCTGCGGCCTCGGCTCTGCTGCTGATGACCGGCTGAGATTCCGTAAGCACGGCAAGGGCTTCACGAGCCGCATCAGAAACGGACGGATTGACGGCCGGGTCGAATTGCCATCGCAGCAGACGAATGGCCACATCAGGCTGCCCGGTGGATTGTAAAAGCCGAATCAGTCGTACCTGAAGCTCGGGACTCGCATCGGTCATCTGTCGAATCAGCCCGGAGCGAAAGGATGAAGCCTGGCTCCGTAAAAGCTGATCGGCCACTTGCCCGGCCGATGTCGCAGGGTCCGCAGCCAGCAGCGCCGGTAGAGCCGCCTCGCCGCTGGCATTGAGTTCTGAAGCAGCATTGGTACCGACAGAACCCGGCACCGCCAGCTTCTGAACAAAGTCCTGCAACTCTGCTGTTGACCAGGTTTTCGTTCGACTGGCCGCATTCACCGCGGCCAACAGCTCTACAGACTCAGGCCGCAGCCGAGCATCCTGGCGCAGTTCCAGGAACGGCGCTGGCCCGACCTGTTCGCGCAGCAAGCGGAGTTCATTTTCGCCCAGCTGGCTGTTTAGAATTTGCCGGAGGAAAGCCTTTGCATCGCCCGGACGATCGAGCTTCGAAGTAACTCGAGCGGCTTCCAATAATTCCTCGGGCGAAACTGGCGGAAACTGGTAGAGATCGGCGGCGATCACGCTGGACGCTGCAACGCTTGCATCAGAAGTCACAGCGGGTGGCTGTGCCTCGACCGAGCCTCCAAACGAAACGGCCAGCAGAGTTCCTGTGAATAAGGCGGCAAACCTCTCGGCAGCAGGCATTGGACGAAATTCCGTTCACAAGGAGGCAAAAACGTTCGAAATCCGGCACGAAAACTGGCTGTTTTGCACGGAGGCTTGCGCAGCCACCGAACGTTCTATCTTGCCAGCCGTGCCTCTCCAAAGCCAGAAACGTTGTTCAAAATTCGGGCTTTCCCCTGATCACATTCTGTAACTGCATTCTTTGTACATCGACACCGTCTTTTCAGACCTTCATTGCCCCCTGACTGCTGGCCAAGATTGCTTAAAGAATCCAGCCTTCAGGCGGCTTAAACCACAGATAACGCGTGAAATGCAATCCGGGGGCTGAGGACAGGCACAATGCCAGCGGGATAAGCAAAGCAGCTTCGCAGCGTCTAAAAGAAACCACTTTCCACGGCGGAAATAACATAAAAAAATGCCCGCTGGATGCACAAAAACAGCACCTCAAACATCTACGCTCTTTTTTTAAGCACCCATGTCGACACATTAAGCCTTCTGGTATTCAATGCGTGACAAAAAGCCAATTCTCACACGCCATTAAAACTTGTAAACCTATACAAAGAAAAGAGTTAAGAAAAGGTAAAGAGGCCCTTTTGAATCCTCGGGCACGTTCTTTGCATTCGGGTCACATAGGTCATTTTGTTGGCATGGATGGCAACGGAGGAGACAGTCAGGAAAGTCCAGGCAGCCTGAAGGGACGAAATTCAGTCCCCAATCGCTGGCGACGAGGAAACCTGCTGTCCGCTGAGGGTGTTGTGCCCGTTCTTTGGCCACCTATCAATGCGAATGACAGACCGGGTGATCCGGAAAAAGACTGCAACAGGCAGCAAAAAAGCACGAAAATAAGCGAGGAGAAAAGGCGATGATTGGCAGTTTATGGACCCGCTTGCGGCCCACCGCATTGATGGTCTCTTTGGGATTGTGTTTCTTTTTGAGTATTCCAACCCCCGGCTTTTCTCAGGATCCGCCTGCGGAAGCCACTGCTCCGGCTGAGACTCCAGCCGCTGCAGAAACACCGGCTGCTGAAGAAGCCACGCCGGCAGAAGTGACCTACACCATTCCCGACGCGGCTGAGATTTCGTATTCGATCGACCGCCTGTTCCTGTTCAT
>JBDNHX010000444.1:0-29095 GCA_041688565.1 Planctomycetaceae bacterium | reverse complement strand
TGTCAATTTTGACCGCTGCTTTGAAGCCACGATCAACGATTTTGCGTGGAATCAGGACTACAGTCGTTCGATCGGCGTGGATATTCGTTATGTGCTGTGGATTACCGGCATCGTTTATGAGGCCGATCATTTGCTGGAAGAAATGAAAATTTCGTAGGGATTGCGGGCGGGATATCATGTTGGCCGGTCGGTAAGACTTCCTATGATTTGCCTCTACACGGGGGCCACGGAGGATCTGATCGCGGTCACTCAGAATTCGCAATATCCGTCCCTGAAACTGGTGCTGCATCAGCGGACCTGCAGGCTGACTTATCATGTGACTCGTTCGGGAAACAGATCGAGAGATCTCACAAGCCTCCTCAAACGCAGAGACTTATCGGTGGACCATGCTTCAGATAATCCTGTTGCTGTTTATTGTGCTGGATCCGTTTGGCAACATGGTCACGATCAATTCGTTGCTGCAGGAGATGGAGCCTGGCAAGCGTCGGATGGTCATGCTGCGGGAAAGCGGGATCGCCTTGTTGATTTTGCTGGCTGCCGTGTTTGCCGGTGAAACAATCATGGGGGCTCTGGGATTAAAACCTTATGCGCTTGGGATTGCTGGTGGAATCGTGCTGTTCATGATTGCCATGGGCATGGTGTTTCCTGCGCGTCGGGCGGGCGAAGAAAAGGATAGCGGAGATCCGTTCATTGTTCCCATCGCGATGCCGTTCATTGCAGGGCCGAGCACAATTTCCCTGGTCCTTCTGCTGGCAGAAAAACACGATCGGCTGACGGTTGCCGCCGCCGTCCTGATCGCCGGTTCAATTTCGGCAATCATTCTGACGCTGTCACCGTCCATTTACGCCTTTCTGGGCGTCCGGGGCTCACGGGCGATGGAACGCCTGATGGGCATGCTGCTCGTGATGATGGCCGTGCAAATGGTGCTGGACGGAATTCGTCTCTATCAGCAGGCCGGATAAGGGGGATTTCGCGGCAGATCGCGAACAGCCGCAAAGGCCGAACGCAGAATCGCAAGCCCCCTCACCCAACGCCGTTAAGGATTTATTATCATGTTTTCAGCGGCTTTCCCGAAGTCCCTTCTCCCGCTAGAAGGCAACGCTGTGAAGCATTTTTGTTGAGGATTTCATGCGATTTCGGCCCAAAGGGCCATTCGATTGCCTAACCCGGGCCATCGGCCCGGGACCAGCGACCAACATCATCGAAAAGGCCCAATGGGCCGACCGTTTGTACACGGGAAATGGGAATGCAAATGGCCGACCCTTTGGGCCTCACAAAATCAAGGGATTCAAATTCCCGGGCCGATGGCCCGGGCCAGGCAAACGAATGGGCCTTCGGCCCGGAACAACAGCAAATTCACTCAATAAAATACTTCACAGCGTTGCCCCGCGGGGGAGAGGGGACAGTTGCAAACGCAAACCGCAACGAATGCGTGAGTGAGCGGCTGTAAGCCGTCAATAATCAAACACCGACACGCCAAGGGCGTGGGGTGACAATCTGAATCTACTGCAGTAAAATAGAACCTGCTGAATACCTGTGATGGGATCTGTAGACGACGGATTCTCTCCCAGGCAAGTCTACCCGATCCACAAAGCGGAAACCTTCAAGGCGCAATCTGTAGATCAGGGAATCGCCGGACGCGTAGATCTCGATTTACGATCCGATTGATTCATCAAGGACGATTCACAACTTTGCTGCCTCACGTCTTCAAGGGTGCTCAATATGCGATCCATGTGCTTCTGCATTCTTGCCATCGTCACGGTGACTCTCTCGGGCTGCACCGAAATGCGAGTCGAAGGTGACGCTAAAGTCTTCCAGAGTTCAGCCGTTGGCTCGATTATTCGCACCGTCATCGGGATAGGATTGATCGGGCTGGGAGGTGTTGCGATTGCGGGCGGTGTGCTGCCCGATAAGAAGCCGAAAAAGCGAACGGCCAAACCGAGCGAAAAACTGTCGTCTGGTCAGCGTGCGGGGTTGATGGCTTTTGGCGGCGCGATGGGATTTGCAGGACTGTTCCTTGCGGGAGCTTCACTGTTCTTTCCAAGCAAACTGCATGTCACTGTTTATCCGGACCGTGTGAAAATGGCGTCGACGTATTCTCAAACCGGCGGCAAAGAAGTTGTGATCCCCTTTGCGGGTCTGGCGTCTGTGGAACTGCGAGACGAACCCAGTGTCAGGGGTAAATTCAGGACGTACATCGTCTTCACGCAGAAAAATGGTCGCATCATCAGGCAGGACGCAGGGAACAACGAAAGGAAAGCCGTCGACACGATTCGGCAGGCTCTCACCGACTTCCAGACGGACTCGCCAGCAACTGTCCGGGGAGATGCTGTTGCCGCCGGTTCGATGCCAGAAATGCCAGCTGCCCCTTTCGCGCGGCCGATCGAACTTCCGACTGCTCCTGCGGACCCCGCTGCCTCTTCGAATTTCTCGGTGCCTACACCCGATGCGACAGGTGTTTTTTCGCCTGTAACTTCACCGCAACCATCGACCCCATCTTCCACTGCAGACGGTGGAGCCGCGTTGGCTTCCGAACAGTATTCATTGAAGCGGTATGCCATCACCATACCAGTGCCCGCAGATCACAGCATTGTTGGCCCGGATGCAATCGTCGAGATTGGTAGTAAGCTGAAAGCCTGCTACGCCGGTGGTTGGTCAACCGTGACGGTTGTCGCACTCAACAACGATGGAACAATCACGTGCAACTGGGACAGTTACCGCGGGTACACATACAGGATGATGCGCGAAGACCTGATCGCACCGAAAGAAGTTGGCACATCCACGCCGGCCGAAGTGCCTTCATCGCAGTATTCCTTAAAACGTTACAAGATCAGCATTCCGGTTCCTCGTGGCTACGCCGTCGTTGATGCGGCGTCTGACGTCAAGGTCGGCATGAAACTGGGAGCCTGTTACGCGGGTCGCTGGGAATTCGTGACAGTTGTTGCCATCAATGATGACGGCACGATTACGTGCAACTGGGACAACTATCCCAGCTTTACGTATAAGATGATGCGTGAAGACCTGACGATGGCGAAGTAAAATGCATACGAATCCGATTGACATCGATTTTGACGGGATTTCGCGGACTCAGTGGGACAGCTGGCTCACGGAGTGTCGAGACCAGTTCTATGAGGCTCCTCGCGATTTTGGTATTGCCGTCGAACGTATGCTTCTGGTGAATCCTCCGTGGATTACGAGACTTCGGTTTGGTGATGCGCTGGCCCGATTGGTTCAGAACAGAACTCTTCGGCAGCTCTTTCGGACGGGCCACATTGTGTGGGGCCATGTGATCCAGGCGAATGACGAGCTCTTTACGCCAGCTCCTTCGACGGACTCGTACACCTACGATCGTGCCGGTGAGATTGTCTTCGTGCCGGACGCCGGTGAAGTTGTCACGCCATCGATTCTGGCGGCCGTTGCAGGAGGTCTTGTCGAGTTGAGATTCGCGAGTGAGGTTGATACGGAATTAGAGCCGTGGGCTGATTACCTGAACGCCGAGACAACACGAGTGGTTGGCTGGCGGGTTCCCGGGAGGCTGTCGCCGTCGGCGGACTGCTTCGTATCGACGACGCTGTTTCGGCGAGATCATTTGCCCGAAGGTGTCCTGTGCCGCTCTCTGCTTCCGGTAGTTGTTGCAGCACAGCCGCCGTACTTCGCGATGCCTTTGCCTCGCTGGTACTGGCCATCGACTTTGCTGGAATGGTGGTCAAAGAATGCATAACGCATTTGGAACGGCTTCGCTATGATCCAGCATCGGTTAAAATTCGTCGGAAGAACAACGCCTTTCAGTCGTCGTCGAATCCGAGCATGCGGTTGAACAGGGGAGAACGAAATGGCTCATCAACACTTAAGTCCTGTCTCGCGTCGGGGGGCGATACGATCGATGGTCGGTGGTTCCATGCTGATGCCGGGGCTTGTGTCGCAGTTGCTCGCGGAAGAAACGGCCGGCAGTTTGAATGATCCGCTCGCTCCGAAGCCGACTCATTTTCCGGCCAAAGCCAAACGGGTCATCTTCCTGTATATGAGCGGCGGTGTCTCCCATGTGGATTCCTGGGACCCAAAGCCAAAGCTGGTTGCGGATGCCGGGAAGACGATACCGGTCAACGAGTTTCAGGGACGCAAGGGGGACTTCAATATGTTCCTCAAGGCGCCGCAGTGGACATTCAAGCCGCATGGCCAGAGCGGGACGGAAGTCAGTGCTTTGTTTCCACACATGGCCGAATGCGTTGACGATATGTGCGTCATTCGGTCCATGAAATCAGATCATACGAATCACTACGAAGCCACGCTTGGCATTCATACCGGTTCATTTACCTTCGCACGGCCCAGCATCGGATCATGGCTGAGCTACGGGCTTGGTACGGTGAATCAGAATCTTCCTTCGTTCGTTGTGATTGCCCCGCATTCACCGTACGCCGGCGGGCAGGTCTGGGGCAGTGACTTTCTGCCCGGCGCTCACCAGGGAACTCTTGTGGTGCCCGGGACAGAGCCTGTGGCCAACATTCAGCGACGATCGCCCAGCAGTCGACTTCAGCAACTTGAACTTGCCGCCATGGCGAAGATGAACATGCGGCATCTGGCGGCACGGCCCGATGATCGTCTGTTGACGGCTCGTATGAAATCCTTCGAAACGGCGTTTGGCATGCAGGCTGAAATGCCTGAGGTATTTGATCTTTCCAAAGAGGACGATGCCACGTTGGAGATGTATGGCCTTCCTCGCGGCAGCACAGGCGGCTTCGCATGGCAGTGTCTGGTCGCTCGCCGTCTGGCGGAACGCGGTGTGCGGTTCGTCGAGCTGATCGACGTCGGCTCATCCGCGAACTGGGATGCTCATGGTGACATGATGACGCACGCACCGCTGGCGAAGAATGTGGATCAGCCGGTTGCCGGATTGCTGAAGGATCTGAAGCAGCGAGGCATGCTGGAAGACACGCTGGTGGTATGGACCACGGAGTTTGGACGCACGCCGTTCAATTCGGCGGTCGGTGCAGCCGGTCGAGAGCACCATCACTGGGTCTACTCTTCGTGGCTGGCGGGTGCTGGTGTGAAGCCGGGAATCACATACGGCGAATCGGACGAGTATGGAATTGATGTGGCCAAAGATGTTGTGCACGTCCACGATTTTCATGCCACCATTCTGCATCTGATGGGGCTTGATCATGAGCGGCTGACCTACCGGCATTCGGGGCGCGACTACCGGCTGACCGATGTGGCCGGCCGCGTTGTCCATGAAGTGCTGGCGTAAGACTGTGGCCGAACTTTGCAACGCCCCTGACCTTCCACGCTGTAGATTTACTTACAGCCTGAGCCGCGAGGCGCTAGCCGCGGGTGTTTCCCTCGTTTTTTTGAGACGCGCACCCGCAGCTAGCGCTTTGCGGCTCACTAAATCGGCAGACTGCTTGCGTCGGGGGCGGGCAAAGACAGGGGCTGGAAACTCGGGAATTTCCCGGGACATTTCAAAACGAACGCGAAGCAGATCCAACGTCGCTGGAATCATGGGTAGACTCTGAGGTTTTGTTGTTTCGTCTGGCTGTTCTGAGTACTCCATGAAACGTCGCCCGTCAAATCCCAACACCCGCGGAAAAATCGCCGGACGTCCATCGGCTCAGGGACCATCCCACGGTTCCTCATCGCAGGGCGGACCGTCTCGCGGGCCTGCTGGCAAAGGCGGCCCCGCTCGTGATCAGCGAGGGCCTCGCCATCGTCCGCCGAATACTGTCGACGAGACCGAGGGGGCATCGGACGAGGAAGAGTCCGGCTATGTCGCACCGGCGGCAAGTAAAGAATTGACGTCCCGGATGGTTCGTCAGCGAACGCAGTTGGGCCCGAGCAGTTCCCAACCGATTCCCATCGTGCATGCGAAGACGCGAACATTGCACCCGATTCTGTATCGCAAGCGGCTTGCGCGAATTGAAGATGCGCGCCCTGGCGATCTGGTGGCGGTGTATGCCGAGGGCTTTCAGTCTCCGATGGGTTATGGACTTTATAATCCTCGCAGCGAAATGTCGGTGCGGATGTTGTGGAACACGCCCGAGATGCCGACAGATGCCGAGTGGTCAGAGAAACTGGCGGCCGCCGTTGCGCTCAGACGGGATGTGCTGAAGCTGGATGCCAGCTCAAACGCATGGCGGGTCGTGCATGCAGAGTCCGACGGTTTGTCTGGACTTGTCATTGATCGGTTTGGCGATGTGCTGTCGGCAGAAACGTTTGGGCTGGGGATGTATCAGCGAGCCAGTTTGCTGATGCCCATGTTGTCCGAGCAGATGGGAACAAAGCACTGGCTTGTGAAGACGAGCCCGCAGTTTCTGTCACAGGAAGGATGTGATCCGCCGCCGCTGATGTCAGAAGGCTGCCCGTCGCAGGTGGTGATTTCTGAACATGGGACTCGGTTTCGAGTTCGCTTTGAAGGAGGCCATAAGACAGGCTTCTTCTGTGATCAGCGCGACAACCGAAAGAAGCTGGCCGAATTTTGTCAGGGCAAAAGTGTTTTGGATCTGTGCTGTTACACGGGCGGATTTTCCGTTCAGGCAAAGACACTTGGCAACGCTGAAGAAGTGATTGGCGTGGACCTGGATGAGGAGCCTCTGGTTGTCGCTCGCGAGAATGCCAATCTCAACCAGGCTCGCGTTCGTTTTGTTCAGGCTGATGCGTTCAGCTACATGCGCGAAATGATTCGCAACGGTCGTCAGTTTGACGTCGTGGTTCTTGATCCGCCCAAGCTGATCAGGACTCGCGTGGAAATTGAAGAGGGGACTCGGAAGCACTTTGCGATGAATCGTCTGGCCATGCGTCTGGTCAAGCCGGGCGGACTGCTGCTCAGTTGTTCGTGTGCTGGATTATTGCCCGAGCCCGAATTTATTCAGTTGCTGGTGGCGGCATCGCGTTCTACGGGCGACGATATGGAAGGTCCGAATCCGGATTCACGAGCCCGACCACGTTCTCTTCAGATCATTGCGAAATCCGGTGCCGCGCCCGATCATCCTGTGATCAGCAGCTGTCTGGAGACAGAATATCTGAAGGCCGTCTGGATGATTGTGACCTGAATTCCCGGTAAGAAATTTCGTTGGGTGTGCATCGACAGTATCAGAATATTTACAGGAGTGATTGCAGAATGAGTCGTTCGATCGGAAACATGATGGCGGATTCTCTGGAGCTGTCGCTGGGCTATGGGGAGCGTCTGTTGAAAGACGTAACACCTGAGATGTTTGCTCGATTTGCCACACCAGGTGGTCAACTGATCGAATCGAATCATCCGGCATTTGTGTACGGCCATCTCAGCCTTTATGGACCACGAATTCTGACGCAGCTGGGCCAGTCGGGACCTGCTGTCCCTGCAAACTTCGAAGCTGTCTTTTCAAAAGATGCAAAGTGCGTGGACGATCCTGCGGGAACGATTTATCCGACGATGTTGGAAGTGACCGGTCTGTTTTTTGACGGTTACAAGGTAGCGGCTGAAGTTCTGCGAGCGACACCCGATGCTGCGTTTCAGGTCCCCAATCCAATGGACGGCCGCATGGCGGCTCTGTTTCCCACGCTGGGATCGCTGCAGACGTTTTACTGCGGTGGCCATCTGATGATGCATCTGGGCCAGATCAGTGCCTGGCGCCGCATGGCCGGACTGGGTGCTGCATAATCACAGCTGTGAGAACTCCGCATCCACACGCGTGGATGCGGAGTGAAGCTGAGAGCAACCGGTATAAGGTTCGATCGAGAAACAAGTAGGACAGGCTTCCAGCCTGTCCTACGACAAAAAATGCTCGGGCAAAGACCAATGTTTGCGGCCCGTTACAAAGCCTGGTCCTGAATGGCACTGTCTGCGAGACCGGCTTTTTCCGAGTAGGAAACGACAACCGTCAGATCGAGCGTCAGGCCTCGCCGAATCCGCTGCACGTAATGAACCTGCGGCTTGAGATTCGCCAGCGGAAACTGCTGATTGTTCTGCAACAGCGTAGAAATCGTCTGCTGCTGTTCGGGAGTCAGCACTTGGCGGTCGACGGCCCGGAGTGGCAGAATGACGTCGGCCCATGCTTTTTCAGATTCAGAAAATTGGAACACGACAAGTCCATCTGGATTGGTGATCAGCCACTGTCGCAGCGCCTTTTCGTTGACAACTTCCGTGACGGAATCCAGAGCGCCCACAAAATTGATCTGGCCGTGATACTCACCAAACCACGCAGTCAGTCGCTGTGCCTGGACGATATGGCTGGCCAGCGGCTTCAGGTTGAATCCTTCCCAGACGTTTCCGGAAATTGACCAGACGACGATGGAAATAAATGCGATCGCACAGGTACCAACGGACGTGATCGCCCATTCTGTTTTTGTCCAGCGTGGGATGAGCAGCACCAGTCCACAGGCCACCAGCGGAATGCACCAGGCATCGGACACGAGGTTGGACAACTGGCCTCCGGCGAGCTCCGGGAAATGATTGAACACCAGCGGAAGCAGTCCCATGCCCACTGTTCCCGGGACGATAAAAACGAGGTCTCCCTGGGATGGGCCTGGCACAGCGGACGTCGCAAGTCTTGTCAAAAGAATGGCGCACGCAGGAATCATCGGAATCAGGTAATAGATCTGTTTGCCGCTCACGAGACTCAAGGTAAGCAACGAGCCCCCGGCCCAGCAGATCAGAAACTTTATCCCGTGATCAAGCGGCGTGCGACTAAAGCCGCGCCAGACGGCTCCGAAGGAAATCCACGGCATCAGACACAGTGGCAGCCATGGCAGATACCACCAGAATGGTGCTCGATGGGCAAAGGAATTCACCATCCGCCCAGCCGTTTGTCCGAACAGCAATTCAGTGCTGTAGGCTTCGCCACCGGAAGCCGCGGAAGGAAGAGCCCATGCCAGTGCCATGGCAGCCGCCAGCAGAATGGAAGCGAAGCAGCCAAGGTACCATGCAAGCGGGTGAAGTCGAACAGCATGGGACCACCACGGAGCGAGGATCGCTGCCGGCAGGACATGAACAAGAACCACAGGACCTTTGGAGAGGATTCCAAGACCGATGCCAAGGCCTGTCAAAAGCCAGCCCTGAAAACGCATTCCTTCGGAGGCGAGCAAAACACCCAGCAACGCAGTCATCGTCCACAGGGTCAGCAGTGTGTCGAACATAGTCAGCGGACAGAAGACGATCCACAGCATCGTTGTGACGTGAACAACCGGGGCACAGTTGAACAAGGTGGGTTCGTTGGGCCACAGGCGCCGGGAAAGAATTCTCGTCAGGACCAGGCACACGACAGCGGCGGCCGGAGCCACCATTCGAGCGGCAGGTCCGTTGACATCGGCGACAAGCCATACCGCATTGATCAGCCAGAACAGCAGCGGCGGTTTATGGCTGTAGGGCTGACCATTCAGATGCGACACAAGGTAGTCGTGCCGCTGGTGAGCTTCCCACGCAACTGATAAATAACGGGTTTCGTCGACAGGCAGCAGAGGACGGCTGATGATGACGATTGTGGTAAGAACTGCCGTCAGAATTACAGACCACAAAAGGTATCGCATAACGTGGGCGAGCCGTGAGAGTGAAAAAAAAAGAAGCCCGCGCCGTTTCAATGGCAGCCAACACCGTTCTCAGCCACCCCGATTGGAATCGTCGGGCGGTGTGGTTCTGATGACAGTGGCTTCGGCCCCGACAGCGTTCAGGCGATTACGTTCGTTGCGGAGCAACTGGAGGTTTCGAAGATAAATAAACAGCCCGGATGCCTGACCAATGATGAACACGATATCCTGTTTATGGATGGCATAAATCAGCAGAACGATTCCTCCGCCGATGCTGAAATACCAGAAGGCGGTCGGAAGAATGCTCTTCTTTTCCCGTTCGCTGCTAAGCCACTGCACGACGAACCGGGCGGTGAACAGCAGCTGCCCCATCAATCCGAATGCAGTCCAGATCTGGCTGTTGGTCATGCGCGGCATCCAGTTGTTCGATAACGGGGAGATGGTTTCTTTGGATCAGCCATGCAACACCTGCAAGATCAACGAGGCCGCACATCAGGCGTTGCAGCGTTCCATAATGTGACCGACCATGAATTCGTGGTCGGTGGTTGACCGGGACTGACAGAACTCGACCGCCACTGCGAATGATGAGTGCCGGAAGAAATCGATGCATATGATTAAAGCGGGGGATTTGCTGAAAGGCTCCGCGATAAAAAACTTTGATCCCGCAACCGGTATCAGGCGTCTGATCGCTGAGGATGCGGCTTCGGACCGTATTGGCAACACGTGAGCAGATCAATCGCCACATGGAATCGCGACGAGTTTTCCGGAACCCAGCCACCATCCACAGCCTGTCCTCGGCCGATGTATTTTCAAGCTGAGAAATCATCGATGGCAGGTTCGCCGGATCATTTTGCCCATCGCCATCGAGCGTTGCGATGATGGAGCCGACAGCCGCTTCAATCCCTGTCATCAGGGCAGTGCTTTGACCACAGCACGACTGTTGACGGACCACTCGCAATTCTTCAAACTGTGATTTCAGCTGCTTTAGCAGCAACGGAGTCTGATCGACGCTGCCATCATCGACGACAACAATTTCGAAATCGAATTCGTGAACTAGTGCGTCGTGCACTTCCTGCACCAGCGAACCGATATTGTCGGCTTCATTGTGAACCGGTATGACCACGGAAATGTGCATCGATCCCTCCTTGACAACGATGTTGGCACAACAAAATCCCTTGTTGTCCGTCTACGACATTCGTAGTTTCTTGTTGTATAATCGAAGCCACGCAGTCTGTCAATACTGGGGATACCGTCTACGGAATTCACTGAAACTGGAAGTCTAATCGACTCCCCCAACAAACGAAATTTGTGCAGAAGCATGGTAAGGACTGGCAGTCGAGAAGCCTCCCGTGACGACGAACGACAGCAGCCATTCCGGGTGTTGTGGAGGCGTTTTACTTCACTCAGGTATGTTTGGTGGGACTTGTCATCCTTGAGGGCTTCCTCGTCGGGCTGACGCGACGCCTGGAAGCTACTTGATTCGGGTCTCCGTCATCCTGATGCGATGAGCGAAGGAGCCGCCGAGTGCCGGACGGATCGAGCGATTATTCGTGGCGAAGCGCTTCGATGGGGTCCAGGCGGGCTGCCGAGCGAGCCGGGTACAGGCCGAAAATAATTCCAATGCCGACGGAGATCCCAAACGCCAGCGGCAGGCTGGACGGAACCACCTGGGGATACATATCGCGAAACATGGTGCTGAATTCAGAAGCTGCCTGGCCATCGAAAAAGAATCGCTCGGCAATTTCTTTCATGCCGGCAAATGCGAGAGGAGTCATCAGCCCAAGAGCCACCCCAATCAAGCCTCCGCTGCCGGCAAGGACGATGGTTTCGGTCAGGAACTGCATGGTGATATCGTGCTGCTTTGCGCCCAGAGCGCGGCGAATTCCGATTTCACGAGTTCTCTCGGTCACGGTGGCCAGCATGATGTTCATGATCCCGATGCCGCCCACAATAAGGCTGATGGCAGCGATCGAGCCGAGCACAACATTGAAGATGACTCGAATCTGTTCGGCCTGCTTGAGCAGTTCCTGAGGCACGATGACCGAATAGTCGTTCGGGTTTTTATGAAACTGCTTCATGGTTTCGCGAATGACGTCTGCGGTTGGCATGACCTGATCCGTGGAAGAAATCTTCAGAGTGATCTGATTGAGTTCCCATTCTTCGGCGCTGAATGAGCCCTGGCGGCGGTCCATATTCAGATCGCCCATGCGGACTCGCATCGTTTCCAGCGGAATATAAATGTCGCTGTTGTATTCCTGTCCCGACATACTGCCACCAATGGCCGCACTGGCATCGCGTGACTTTGTGACGCCCACGATGGTGTAGCGACGATCGGCAATCTTGACAGACTGGCCAAGCGGGTCTTCATACTGAAACAGAATGTCGGCGGTTCCTGAGGCGATGACCGCAACGTTCGATTTGTCTCGACGGTCCTTGTCAGAAATAAAACGTCCCTGAGCCAGGGCCAGATAATTCATGTCGGCATATTCCGGCGTGCAGCCCACGATGCGACAGTTAAGTTCTCTGTGACGATACCGACACGCTTTGCTCAGTTCACGGATGGGGACCGCCTGCAGAATTGTCGGGATGGTTTTCGCCAGCAGATCGTAGTCGGTTCTTTTTAAGCCATAGCGAAGTACGAACTGGCTTGAATTGGCCTGGCTGGCATTCTCCCGAGGTGGCTTCACACTTCGCACGATAATATTGGTGGCACCAAGTTTCAGAACCTGCTGTTGAGCCTGCTGGCTGGCGCCTTCACCAATCGCCAGCATCGCGATCACAGAGAAGACTCCGAACACGATACCGAGCATCGTCAGACCCGACCGCAGCTTGTGCAGCATCAGGCTTTTGAGTGCCAGCTGAATTGTTCGAAGTACATTGGCCATGATATTCAGACTTCAAAGGTCATTGCATCTGCTTCAGAAGGCTGGCCAAAAGCATTGCCGGCGGTCTGGTGTCAAATCAAACTGTGTGCACGAGGAGATTCTCGCTAACCTGGAAAGAGGCCTTCCCCCGCAACAACTCCGTCCTTCATAAAAATTTGGCGCTTGGCCAGTTTGGCAACACTCGGCTCGTGTGTCACCATAATAATGGTTCTGCCTTCACGATTCAGTCGCAGCAGCATTTCCATGATTTCATGTTCGGTCGCCGAGTCCAAATTTCCTGTGGGTTCGTCCGCCAGAATAATCTCCGGGTTGTTTACCAGGGCTCGCGCAATCGCGACTCGCTGCTGCTGACCGCCGGAAAGCTGAAACGGTCTGTGATCCATTCGATCGGACAGGCCCACCATCTCTGCCAGCTTCTCAATCCAGGCGCGTTCTTTCGCGCCGATTTTTGGATACCCCGTGCGGTAATGCAGAGGCACCTCAATATTTTCCAGAACGGTGTACTGAGGGATCAGGTTGTACGACTGAAAGATGAAACCAATCAGCTGATTTCGAATGGATGACAGGTCATCATCCGTCATTCCCGAAACGTCGTTTCCACCGATGATGTACTTGCCACGTGTCGGACGATCGAGTGCGCCAAGAAGATTCAGAAGGGTACTCTTGCCGCTTCCTGAAGAGCCCATGATGGCGACAAAATCACCTTTCGGGAATTGAATGGTAACTCCGCGGAGAGCACGGACAAGGACCGTACCCAGCAGATAGTCCTTCTGAATATCAATGACTTCGGCAGCCAGATCCATAACGTTCAATTCGGCGACAACAGGAAAAGGGAAGATCAGACAACGCAACAGAATGGTGCGTTATTACTGCCGTGCCTGCATCCGTTTGAAGGCTTCGTCGGTTTCTTCCTGCGAAATTTTTCCGTCGCCATTTGAGTCACTGCGATCAAAGCCCTGAGGATACGGATGTTCGTCCTTTGTAATCACGCCATCCTTGTTCTTGTCCATGCCTTCGTGCATGGCTTTGGAATCCGTCGGCAACTTAAATCCACCCGGAGTTCCACCACCTGGCGGACCGGCGCTGGCAGCGTCACCACCTGCTGGAGCGCCTGAGCCTGGCGCGCCCTGAACCTGGCCTGAAGGTAATCTTGCGGGACCTGCACCCGGGAAAGCGGCGGCCGAACGGTTTGGGGTGTCCACTTTCACGCGGTTCTTTTCCACCTCAGCAGAATTCTCTGCTTCCAGGGCCGCCAGTTCTTTTGAAAAATGAGTTCGGGGACTCATCACCACAGGCTCACCCACTGCAACGCCATCCAGAATCTCCATGTATTCGTCGTTGGCATCGCCGACCTTCAGGTCTCTGCGTTCCGGGCCTGTTTTTGTAACCACATAGGTGTAGAACCGACCGGAAAAGGAGAGCACGGACTGCACAGGGATTTGCAGCACGTTTTCTTTTCTGTCTTCGACGATGATTCGGACCTGAGCCGTCATTCCTGGTTTCAATTTTCGTACGCGGGCCTCATCGTCAAGAATTTCGATTACCGCTTCATATTCCTTCAGGTCGGTATTCGGCCAGCTGCCTGGCACTGGCACCGACGAGATGCTCTGCAATCGTCCGCGATAGGGCTCACCAGGAATTGCGTCGATCTCGATTTCTACAGGCTGCCCGATCATTACACGACTGATACGGGACTCGTGAATCCTCGCATCAATCTTCATGTGTTCGAGGTCCGGCAAATTGATGATTGCCTGGCGTTCGCGAACGGAAGCACCTTCCTCAATCACCGCCGGCTCGCTACCCCGACCACTGTTCTGAGACGCGTAAACGACTTCCCCAGCCTGCGTTGCCACGAGGCGACACGCCTTGATCTGACGCTGAAAAAGTTCAAGCTTTTCCTGTTCGATCGCGAGCGTCAGTTTTGCCGCGTCAAAGGCGGCCTTCATTTGTGTCATCAGGGCTTCGCCTTCCAGACGAGCACGAGCGGTTTCACGAATGGTGTCCTCGGCAGTCTGCTTCAATTCGCTTTCCTTGCGAATCCTGGTGAACTTTTCCAGGACCGCCAGTTCTCCGGATTTCACCTTCAGCACAATCTGGGACTGCGTGACCTTCAGCCGAGCACTTTCCAGCTGATTCGGATTTGCATAACCGAGGCGCGCCTGATCGCGGATTCGATCGTACTCTTCCTTGTTGATGGACAGCTCTTCTTCGGTCTTCTTCAGATCGCCTTTAATGGTTTCAACAGCCTGCTGATATTCACCGCCGGTCGAGATGTAACTGAGCCGGTCGAGCTCGGCCAGTTGTTCAGCCAGTCTCGCTTTCGCCACGTTGCTCTCGTTGGTGGTCTCCTGAATCTCAATGTCCTTGCCGGCTTTTTCCAGGTTGGCACTGGCAGTGGTGTTTTTAATCTGCTGCTCTTTTTCTTTTTCCTCCAGCGTGGAGGAGTCCAGTTCACAGCAAACGTCACCGGCCAGAAAATCGCCCTTACGAACTTTGTGACCGTCCTTTACCAGCAGCTCTGTGAAGTCGCCAAAGGTGATTTCATAAAGCTGTTCCTTTCCGTCGGCAGCAACGACCTTCAGTGATTTGGACGATTCCGACGCGCCGTCAACAAACTGTATGACGCCATCAAAGTCGGCGATCACCGGTGCATTGACTTTGGTGCCTTCGGGGATCAGCGTGATGATCGTTGTGGAGCCTTCGACGCGATTGCTCAGCGTCAGGTTTCGCATGCTGTCGATCGTTCCGTTTTCCGTGATCATGATCCGGAACGGCGTGACCTCAGCCTTTGCGGTGATGTACCCTGATCCGATCTCCTGCTTCTTGCCGGTGATCATCGCCATCACCTTCGGACGCGTTGTCGGATGCAGGAACACACCTGCCGCCGCGACCAATAAAATGGCAACAAGAATTATCGGAAGTGTTTTGCCTGAGCGGCGTGAAATTTTTGAGCCGAGCATCCTCAGATACCTTCGAAATCAGTTCTGTGGTTCGGGAACGGGAAGGACAGCATCGGGAGGCGTTGCAGGCGAGGAGGTATTACCGTCTGAGGGCAGATTATCCATCTGCTGATAGAACGGATCATTCCAGACTCCGCGAGGATCAATCTCCATAATACCCATGTCACGGAAGATGTTAAGCCGATTCACCTCGTAAGTGATCCAATCTGCCACAAGTGAGTTTTGAGCCTGCAGAACCGAATCCAGAGCATTGACAAGGCTCAATGCATTTGTTTGTTGTGATCCTGCTGCCTGCAGCGAAGCGCTGTGATACTGAAACGCAGCGTTTCGAACGGTGGTACGGTCAATCTCCAGGCGATATTCCTGAACCTTAATTTGACGCCAGCTGGTGCGGATCGCCAGCTTAATCCGGTCTTCCTGCTCCATGTAGTTACGACGGGCTCGCTGATAAATAATCAGCGATTCGCGATAATCGTTACGCTCAATGACTTGATCCAGCGGCGTCGTAAACTGAACGCCCGCACTGTGCTGAGTTGCCGATTTTGCGTCAGGATTGAGCCCCTGTCGGCCCTGGAAGACAAGATCCAGACCTGCTTCAAGTCGATTGGCAGAAATCTCCACCTTGCGGCGCGCGTCCATCACCTGGGCTCGCACGTTCATCAGGTCATGTCGATTTTCCAAACCCAGCTGAATCACTTTTTCAACGTCCGGAAAATTCATAGTGCCATCCAAAGTGAACGGCCGGATGGGAATCTGCTCCACGCGAACTGTCGCCTGACGCACTTCCAGACTCTGAGCCATCTGCAGCAGATACTTGTCGCGCAGAATTCGAGCGCCGCTGACAGTTTCTGTCAGCAGTTGCTGTGGCGTGTAGGACTCCAGAGCATCCCTGTTGCCGGTGCGAGGGAGCTCAGGCCAGCGTTCCGGCAGCTCAGGAGTTTCAATCAGGCCATTGCCGCTGGTGTCCAGCTTTTGAAGCAGAGCCCGTTCGGAATCCACATCGATCAGGTCCTGCAACATGGCCAGCATACCTTTTCCGAAGGCAAAGTCGCGCTCAGCCAGCCGATACTGGCGCAGATCGTTTGCCATTCGTTCGACAAGGATATCCCGCTCTTCCTGGCTGCGAAAATATCGTCGGCCCGGAACAGCCAATGACCAGTCCTCGCTGGTCATCTCAAGGATATCCTGAATCGGCTGAAAGTCATTTCGAACCTGAACGACGCCCACTTCATACAGAACATCACTCAGCCGATTCAGCTCCTGAAGATAGATCCGTGCGGTGGCGAGATCCGGAGGCGATTCCTCAACCGCGTTTTCCTCGCGATCCGGCAACAGGCGTTCGCCCAGATTTTTCTGGAGGTCACGAAGGTCGCGTTCCAGATTAATCAGATCCCAGCTGATCAGCTCAAACGGCTTCAGCAGAGACTCTTCGACTTCCAGCTGAATGTTTGGTGGCAGGCCCAGCAGCAGCTTCAACGCGTCTTCCTGATCTCTCAGATTACGTTCATTGTTGGCCAGCGTACTTTGTCCGCGATTGAGACGGTCACGCAGCTGAAGATACGAAAGGCTGGTCACCAGTTGCTTTTTACGGTCAATCAGTTCCTGAGCGGCAATCTGAAACTCACGGTCATCGGTAACGGCCAGCAATTGCTGCTCCTGAGCCTCTGACAGATCCCCCTGCCAGGTCAGCCAGTTGCCATCGTATTTCACGTTTCCCTGCAGTTCCACAGGTATCTCAAGTCCCTCAAGTCCTTCAAGGGGCGCCGTAACGGCTTCCTGAATGTATGAGTCTTTTACCTGCTGGGCTTCGAGCTGTTCTTCAAGCTGCCGAATATTGTTCATCGTATTCAGCATGTTCTGACGTTGTTGCAGCAGATTGAGATAGCTGGCTGTGATCTGGACAAACAGAGTCTGGCGAAACCGGGCGAGAACGCGCGCACTGTAAAGGACGTCACGCTCTGACTGAGTCAGCGCTTCGAGCACAATCTTGCGGCCCGCATTAAACAGCAGGGGCTGGGTAAAACTGTAACCAAAGGATGGCGCTGAGGATTGGGCGCCGTTTCCGGCAAAGACCCAGGTCACAGAGTTCGCAATGTCGACTGCGATCTGTCCGCCTGTGGGCAATACCTGGCTCACGCCAAAGGTGTTGTTCCATATCGATGTTGACTGCCCGGCCGAGTTGACGCGGTTGGTGAATCCGGAGGACGGCTCGCGGCCATCAACCCCCAGAAAGCGAACGCCCAGCCGAAATCGCTCTTCGGTCAGCGCAAGGGCTCTGAGGTACAGATCTTCAATGTTCTGCTGATACTCCCGGCTGTGGATCGAAGCCAGGTCCATGGTCTGTGGCAGATTCACCTTCAGCAACTGCACCTGCGAATGGCCGTTTACCGGGTCGACTCCATCCATGTTGATCCCATATGGGGCCAGCCACTGCGGATTCTCGATCGCAAACGACGTCCCCAGCTTGTGCCAGTTCTTGTAGCCTTTGCGTCCGTTGACGCAGTGCATCAGAGAATGCGCAGCCGGATCGTCCGGTGGAAGTGGTTCCTTGTCCGGATCATACGGATCATAAAAACGACTGCGGGTATCCGGAGTCAGTTCAATCCGCGGAACCTGCCAGTGTGGATCACTCAGCTTTTCAGCGACGGCATTGTACGAATCCTTGTCCGCCTGTTTTCGCCAGAACTGGCGCGAACATCCGGACAGGGACGACAGGCCCATCGATCCCAGCAGTATCCATGCCAGGCAGCGGCGAGTTCCTCGTCGCGAAATTCGGGTCAGCATCCTGCTGCTCTCCATCTGAGAATGTTCGTCCGTGAACATTCCACTGTCAAAATTTAACGCGGAACTTTCGCCCGGTCTGGTGGCTGCAGGTCACCAATTCCGGGAGATCTGACCAAGTCCGTATCGTTGCTTCAACAACTGAAGGAGCGATCTGATCGCTCCTTCAAAACTCACAGCAACGAACATTCGCTTTGTGCCAGAAAGTCTTTAATTCTCTGAAAATCAGGCGGTATCGTCTGTGACGATGAATTCGGTTTCGACATTGGAACTGACTGTGCTGCATGCGTTTCCAGTACCGTCCGCACAGCCAGCAGAATCAGTTTCCCGTGCGCGAAGTGATTGGCCTCACTGCGATATTCAAACCGACTGATACATTCGGAACAGAACGCAGATTCCTGACTGTCCGGAAGACTCACCATGATTGCGCAGGTCAGCTTGAACAGCTGGAATGGCCCGATCCTTTTCACTCTGCGCAACCGGCAAAGTCGGATTCCTCACTCGTCAATCAGGGTCGGCAAATTATGCCGCAGCGCACGAGGGTCTGCGGCGATGACCACTTCATCCCCAATCCGCAGGTCCAGGGATTCTCCACAAAGCGTTAGAGTGGAAACGTCCGTCCGCATGTGAAGCAAACTGGCTCCTCGCGGCCTGGTCCTCAAAGTTTTAACTTCAGGATGCTGCTTGCACACGCCGAAATCTGCGACTCCAAAATCTGCCGCACCCACATCCACAACGCACCATTCCAGAGACGGCCGCGAGAGGACTCGCGAAACCAATTCTACGGCCGCATCGGCGACACCTGCAGCGTTTGATGATGCGGCCTGGTCCGCGAAGTGCAACGGATCGCCGAGCACCACCGAAACGCAGCTGGCAGAGCATGCCGCCCTGAACTGTGTCTGTCCAGTAACAATTTCTTCGCAGGCGATCTTGTCCGCCTGAATCATCCGCTGACAATGTTGAGCGATGGCCAAAGACTGGTTGAAATCCGGAGCCGGCGGTTTTTCATTCGAATAAATATCAGCGCTGTGATCGTCAAGGAAAACGCCCCGCAGTCGGACATTCGGCAGACGAGTCACGGCCGCGGCCAGTCGTGCAGAATCAGGGCCCGGTCGCACGCCAGTGGTTTGTTGGCCCAGATCGACCTCAATCAAAATGTCGGCGGTGTTTCCGGCCGCGATCATCGCGTGGGACAGTAACTCGGCCTGCCGAAAATGATCAACGACAACTGTGATCTTTCCTGAAGCGGCGACTTTTGCAAGGCGTGCCAGGGCGACAGGATCGACCATCGGTCGAGTCAGAATCAACGACGGAAATCCGGCTGCTGCAAGCTGCTCTGAATCGTGAACAGTGCGACAGGATGCTCCATGTACGAAGGGAACAAGAACCCTCAGGACTTCCTGCGGAATCTGGCCGCTCAGGTGAGGCAGCCACAATTTTCCTGCTTCGCGTGCTGCCACCTGCATGGCCGTCGCGTTGGTTCGAATGATGCTTAAACGATAACGAAGGTGCGGCGTGATCATCGCGGCTTCTCCAGCCGCATTCGCAGTCCAGCGGCTCGCGATTTGCGAGCTGGTGTTCCCCATTCCGGATGAAGCACTGATACAACTCCAAGAATTTTTAACGCTTCTTTGCTGTCGCCGGAAGACTCGGCCAGAACGGCCATCTGCAAAGAGGCTTCCAGCCATGAGTCCCGGCCCGGCTGAGTTTTCTTCAACACCGACTGCCAGAATTTGCGCGAAGCAGAAGTGGCCTCGGCGGAAACAGGTCCTGATCCGGAGACTGATTGAGCCACCACATCGGCGACCGCAGAAATCTGTGAATCTGTCAGTGGCAACGTCAGCAGATCATTCAGGCAGCGATCAAATACAGCCTCCGTCTCGACGACAGCCGTCAGCGGCCGCAACAGACGCAGCTGGGTGAGTCGCAATTCCGTGGACCACGCAGCCTTCTCATTGGGGGGCGAATCGATAAGGCCGATCAGAACGTGAGCCAGCTGAGCGTCTCCGGGTGCTGGCTTACCGTTCGGCGTAAACTGTCTTCGCACTTGCTGGACGATTCGAAATCTGTCGCCGACTGGCAAAGCAGACAACGAGGCTCTGGCGGATTTGTAATCCGCAGCATCTGCCAGCTGACGGACACCGGAAAGCAAAATCAATGTCTCACAGATCGTGATTGCATGCCGAGTCAGCTGCCCGATCTCTGAGTCCGCCGCGGCGCTGGCAGATTTCTGCGGCGTGAGTTCGCTCATCATCGCAAGCTGATCTGAGAGCGTGGTTCGCAGCCTCTGTGAATCTGCCATGATCGTCTGCCAGTCGGCTTCAATGCGAATTCGTTCCCGCAGATTCAGGCCCAGTTGCTGCGTTTCAAGGATGACTCCGTAGACCTGCGCTGCCCAATCCGGAGACGCGAGATCCTGCGATCGCTGTTCACTGTCGCGGATGAAGCGAGCCGAAAGGGCGTTGAGTTTTTCTTCTTTCTCGGCGATTTCTGCCGGGGTCTTCGGCAACTCCTTCGCGATGGCCTCCAGCAGGTGATCGCCTGCAAGGCACAGGAAATATAGTCGGCGTCCAGACGCGACGGCCGTTTCTGCATTTGCGTCCTTAGTACTGTTTGTCGCCTTGTTGGTACCCAGTTCTGCGGCTGCCAGATTCAGCAGTTCTTCGGCTGATTTCAACGGTACCGAGGTGCGAAGAAGGCGGGCGCGCCATTCCTGAGCCTGGCGTATCGTTGGCTGGTCGGCGAATGTTGCCAGGTGTTCGTCAATCGCCTGAAGGTACGTGTCTTCCGAGATCCCGTCGCTGGATTTAGAATTCCACTGCTGGCCAACCGCGTAGACTCTTAGCAGATCGGCCGCTGCCGCTCCGGCGATGTCTTTTGCTTCAAGCGACGACTGTCTGGCGTTGCGCAGATCGAGCACAGCAGCATTCCATTCCCGCAGCTGAACGGCCAGTTGTCCAGACTGCAGCAAAAGCGCGGCGCGAATTTTGGGACGACGAGTTCCCGGTCGCTGAATCAGAGAATTTAACACTTGCCGGGCAGCTTTGGTTTCACCGGCGTCGACAAGTTCAGCCACCTGTTCCAGTTCCGCGGCCGTTTCTGGACCGACCTGATAAACTCGATCAAACTGCACCGCGATCCGGAGACACCGTTGTCGCCAGATTCCATGCGTGGCCGCAATCGTCTGGTCTTTCCAACGCTGGAACTCGGCCGCTGTGCTGCTCTGGAGCGTGGCCTGCTCCTTCGATTCATCCAGCTGAAATAAAAGTTCCAGCCGCTGCAGAAGTGACTGAAGTCTCAATGTCTGCAGCTCGGGGGAAATCAACAGCCCATCATTCACCGCCTGACCGTACTCCAGCAAGGCATCCGACGGCTGACCCTGTTTCAGTAGCGACCGGATTTTTATCGCCACCGTGGCGGTTTTTTGATCGGCAGAAGTCGCGGATGAGCTGACGTTGCCAAAGCGAAGTTTAAAAGCGGAGAAGTCATTTTTTTCGAGCTGAATGTCGGCCATCATCAGTCGAGCTTGAAAGCGCATACGCTCATCGGCCGCTGATTTGGCAAGCTGTTCGGCCAGATCGTCGGCTTGCGAGATCAGTGGCAGGGTCTCTTCAGAAGGTGCCAGTCGAAATCCTGTGACCATCATCTGAGCCTGAGCCATTCGGATGTGTTCGCGCGCTGTGCGAACCACATCACTGTCCACATCTCTCCGAATCTGTTCGATCTGTTTCAGAAGTCCTTCAGCCAGCAGCTGCGCCTGACTAATGGCTTCCAGTGCGAACGTTGTCCCTGGTGGGATTTTCCTTTTGGATGGCCCAGGACTAACAGTTGGCCTGGGACTAACGACTCCGTTGGCACGAGGATTTGCGCGGGAGCCTGCTGCGGAACCTGGACTATCGGCGGACCTGACGCTGGAAAGCGGAGCCTGCACAATTGCTTCCATGACTCCGGCAGCAGCCAGCAGCTCAATCTGCCGCACGCGAAGAAGGATGTCTTTCTCCGCCGTCGGAGTATTCTTGCGAAGGAACTCCGTGATCCGCTGTGCCGTCTGGCTGATCATGCCGTTGCGGCTGTCGGCATCCATCTCCCATGCATGTTGCAGCTGACACTCAGACAGAATCAGTTCCCATTCAGCGCGATCGTCGTTGTTGATGTACCCGTTCAGACGGCGGTTGCAGAATTGCTCGGCCAGATCGAACATTTGACGATCGAGCAACTGCTGAACAAACTCGCGTTCTCCATCCGCAATTTCAGCAGTCACTGCGGCGACGGGCATCGTCAGCAATGTCAGGGCAAGAATGAGTTTAGCAGGGCAGAAACGTAATCGCATGCTGTTAGTTTACCGCAGTCGAATTCGGATGTCGCTGGTCTGTCTGCCCCGATTCACAATGTTCAGGCGTAACCACACGGAGTGTTGATTTGAAGGGGCATCGTCGTAGCGGAAGCCGCCAGGGCTTTCGGAAGGCTGGCTTATTGAGCAGAATACCGAAACGCTTGGCGCGTTCCGCTACGAAGCGAGCAGTCAACCGAAACGCTTTGCGCGTTCCGCTACAACGAGTGCAGCGGCTGAATTTCCAATGGAGCGACCCGTTGTAAGATACGCATCGAGTAAATCGCGAAGCGGCCGAACAAGGTGGTCGTTTTTGCGGGCGATGAAAAATAAAAAAAAGGCGGACTGTAATGAAGCGGGATGCAATAACGTCTGGAAAGCTGTGGGTTCTGCAAACGGCTGTTCTGGTTTTGGCCACTGTTTCGATAGCTTCCTCCGTGGTGGCGCAGCGGCCGAACGTGGTCGTTGCGTTTGCCGATGACTGGGGCCGCTATGCAAGCGCGTATTCCCTTCTGGAACCGGGCGGCGTCAACGATATCGTCCAGACTCCAAACTTCGATCGGCTGGCCCGTCGCGGTATACTTTTCACCCGCGCCTTTGTGAACTCGCCCTCCTGCACACCGTGCCGCAGTTCTCTGTTATCGGGGCAGTATTTCTGGCGAACCGGTCGAGGTGCCATTCTTCAGGGAGCAATCTGGGACGCATCGATTCCCAGCTTTCCGCTTCTGCTGCAGGATTCGGGCTATCATCTTGGACATACGTCAAAAGTCTGGAGCCCCGGAACGCCGGCGAATGCTCCGATTGGTGCGATGAAGACAGCATACAACTCTGCAGGTTCTCGTTTTAATAGCTACTCAGAACAGATGAGCGAGGCGAATGATCCTGCTGTCGCAAAGGACGAGATGCTGACGGAGGTCCGGGGCAACTTCCACAGCTTTCTGGAAAAACGTGATGCCGGCGTTCCTTTCTGCTACTGGTGGGGGCCAACCAACACGCATCGAACATGGGTGCGTGGTTCCGGAGCGAAACTCTGGCAGATCAACCCGGATGATCTGAAAGGAAAAATGTCGGCACACCTGCCCGATGTTCCGGAAGTGCGCGAGGACGTGGCCGACTATCTCGGGGAAGTTCAGGCGTTTGATGCGGGTCTGGGCGCGTTGCTCGATGAGTTGGATAAAACCGGTGAGGATCGCAATACCCTGATCATTGTTTCTGGTGATCATGGCATTCCTGGAATGCCAGCGGGTAAATGCAATCTTTACGACCTGGGGACTCGCGTTTCTCTGGCAGTTTCCTGGCCCGATCACATACCGGCTGGGCGAGTCATCGACGATTTTGTCTGCCTGCCCGATCTGGCCCCGACAATTCTGGAGGCCGCGGGGCTCAACATTCCTGGAACAATGACAGGCCGCAGTCTGATGAATGTGCTGAAGTCTGAAAAGTCCGGTCAGGTCGATGCAACTCGCGATTTTGTGGTGACAGGGCGCGAGCGCCATGTGGCCAGAGCAAGGACCGACCGATTGCCTTATCCTCAGCGAGCGATCCGAACGGCCGACTACCTTTATATCCGAAACTTTCAGCCGGAACGCTGGCCAATGGGGACAGCGCCGGGGTTTGGTGCGGAGGGAGACGTCATGCCTGATGCAGCGGCTCTGGATGCCAGCACGTTTGCGGCGTTTGCCGATATGGACGCCAGCCCGACAAAAACATGGCTCATTCAGGAAGGCCTGAAGACGTCGGCTTATCGCTCCTTCTTTGATGCGGCGTTTGCTCGACGCCCCGAAGAAGAATTGTATGACCTGAAGAAGGATCCGGATCAGGTTGTGAATGTAGCCTCGCACGCCGAGTATGCGAGTGCAAAGACAGAGCTCGCCGCCAGGCTGATGTCTGTGTTGCAGGGGACGAATGACCCGCGTGTCGCCGAGGGAACGTCGATTTTCGATGAGCCGCCGTTTACGGACGAACCGGAACCAGTTCCAAATTCAAAGAGAGCCAAAAAGGCCCGATGACCTATGCAGTCATCCCGATGCGATTCGCGTCGCTCGATCAATAAATGAGCGGCTAGCAACTTGCCGCTCACTTCATATCGGACAGTTATTTCTCAAGCGATCCTTACCTGGCGAGCACTGCTTCAATCGCATCCGAAAATCGAACGGGTGATTGCTGGTCGTACGACAGGTACAGGGACGGTTCGATCAGCTCGACTTCCATAACAGCCGGCTGACCATCGTCAAGAAAAACGAGATCCACTCGTGCATAAAGCGTTTCACCGGGCACGGCCTGCAGAGTTCGGCAAGCGAACTCAATGATTGAGGCCTCCGGAACGACTGCCTCGATCCGACCGCCATGTTCTTCCTGAACCCGGAAGTCACCTGCCTTCGGTTTCTTCAGGACGCTGTGACTGTAGTGTCCGGCAAAAAAGATCAGCGAAACTTCTCCGTAACCTGTCACACTCCGAACAAACGGCTGGCTCAGAGCCATGCGTCCCTGAAACGTATCGCAGGCGAATTGAAATGTCTCGACCGATGTGTCACGACGCAGCCAGAACGCATCATTCGCGTTAGCGCCCACAATCGGTTTGATGACCACATCGTTAGAATGGAATCGATCGAACAGCTGCTGTAGATCGGCCACTGATGGGCTCGACAGCCAAATCGTTGGCACGATGGAAATGGCGTGCTCAGTGAGATTTCGAAGGTACGTTTTCTGAACGTTCCAGCGAGCCACCGAAAGGCAATTCTCCAGTCGTGCGGCGGAGGCATCGATTTGTGTCAGCACGCTGATGAACTGATTCCATGCAGACTGGTAGTCCCACGGCGAGCGGATCACAACCAATTCAAACTGATCCCACTCGACGTTAACTGCACGCCACGAAATCTCGTCGACCTGAATGGCTCTGCTGGCAAGGATGTCGCGCACGAGTCCGTCATAGGAGACGAATCCATCAAGGCTGTCCATGGTGAGGAATGCGATTTTTTTCATTGCAAACTGCAGTGCAGAACCTGGAAAACATGGGACTGTGAATTTTTTTTAGTGCGGGCCGCTTCTCGAGCAGTGTAATGTCGGGCAGCTTTTCTCCGAGGTGCAGGGAATCAGCAATTCCGGATTTCATCGCTTCTGGAAGTCTGGACCGGGATCACTCATGCCGTGCAGAGAAGTGAGCCCGTGAATCGCCGCACGAACCAGGGTGGCCGTTGGTTTTGCGAAGTCAGGCAATGCCTGGTTTCCCTGCCCAATTGTTGGAGGCCGGGCGGTCCAAGGTTGAAACGCGAACAGAAGGCTTTACTCTGTGCGACATTCCTGTTTGCCGAATGCCCTGAAATTCCTGCGGAATCAGGGGCCAAGATTTTATCAGCCGCTGCTGCGGCGGAGCTTTTCCATGGATGCCACGATTGTCCTGTTGCCTGGTGACGGTATCGGTCCTGAGATTGTTTTCCAGGCCAAGCGCGTGCTTGAAGTGATTGCAGAACGATTTGGGCATACCTTCACAATGCCCGAGCATGCCATTGGGGGCAACGCGATCGATTCCTGTGGTGATCCGCTTCCGGAGGTGACTCTGAACGCCTGCCGAAATGCCAACGCGGTTCTGCTGGGAGCCGTAGGCGGTCCAAAATGGGACGACCCAAAAGCGAAGACTCGCCCGGAAGCTGGACTGCTGCGAATTCGCAAAGAGCTGGGCCTGTTCGCAAACCTGCGGCCGACAAAAACGTGGGACGAACTTTTGGATGCCTCCCCATTGAAGCGAGAAATTATCGCAGGGACAGACATTTTGTTCGTGCGTGAACTGACGGGCGGGATCTACTTCGGAGAATCGGGCCGTCGTCCGCATCCCTCCGGAGAAGAAGCCTGGAACGTGATGATTTATTCCACAGGTGAGATTGAACGAGTCGTCCGCGTCGCTGCCGATGCGGCTCGCAAACGTCGTGGCAAGCTGACGATGGTCGATAAAGCCAATGTGCTTGAAGCGTCGCGGCTGTGGCGTCAGGTTGCGGAGCGAGTCGTTAAAACCGAGTACCCGGATCTCGAGTACAATGTTGTTCTTGTTGACTCAATGGCGATGCACCTGATTTCCAAGCCTCGCGAATTTGACGTTGTCGTCACAGAGAATCTGTTCGGTGATATTCTGACCGACGAAGCGTCCATGCTGCCCGGCTCACTGGGGCTGCTGCCTTCCGCATCGATCGGATCGAGCGGCCCGGGATTGTTTGAGCCGATTCATGGCTCAGCTCCTGATATTGCCGGGAAAAATCTCGCCAATCCGCTCGCCACAATTCTTGCTGCGGCCATGATGCTGCGATATTCAATGAGCATGAACGCTGAAGCGGACGCCATTGAAGAGGCTGTCAGCCGCGTGCTGAAAGCCGGACATCGCACAAAGGACATCGCTGGCAACGGGCCATCGATCAGCACAACCGAAATGGGCGATCTGGTGGTCAGGATGCTGGCGAGCTAAACGGCGTTCAGCGGCTTCCGATCTGACAAAAACACAAAGCACACCCTGTGTTCGAACGGCATTTGCGATCGAACCCGGAGTGTGCTTTTTTGTGGAATCATCAACCTCAGACAGCAATCAGTTCTGTCGACAAAGGGCTGCAGGCTGCCGTGCGCAGCGTTGTCTCTGGTACGTGGCGGTATGGTGCAGAGACGTCGTCCTGGACGGTGGCTCAGGCCATGATCGGTAGCATCTGAGCGGACAATGCCGTTATTCTGCCGAGCCGATTCTTTTTTCCCGCCCCGTGTTCCTTGAGGAAACCCTCCTATGCAATCCCCGGTTGTCAGGTTCTTCACATTGTGTTTGTGTGCAGTCGTTCCGGCCATGGCCGCAAAGGCGCAGGATCAAAAGCCCGATCCCAACATTGCCTCGGCTCAAACGGCACTCGCTGTTCTTGAGACTGCCTCGTGGTCCGATCTGTTCAATGGTACGGATCTCAGCGGCTGGACTGGCGACACAGCCGGCTATGCGGTCGAAGATGGAATCCTGATCTGCAAGAAAGGCGGCAAGGGTCTGTACACAGAGAAGGAGTACAGTGACTTTGTTCTGCATTTTGAATTCAAGCTGGAAGAAAGCGGCAACAACGGGATTGGTATTCGAGTTCCTCAGGGCGGTCATCCATCGCGTGACGGAATGGAAATCCAGATTCTGGACCACGACGGGAAAGTTTACAACGGCGAGGCCGTCATGGCTGATGGCAAGACTCAGAAACTGAATTGGCTTAAGCCCTGGCAGTACCATGGATCTGTCTACGGAATTTATCCGGCGCAGATCGGGTATCTCAAACCGGTCGGCGAATGGAATACGCAGACCATCATCGTCATTGATGACCACATCGTGGTCCTATTGAATGGCGCTGTGATTGTGGATGTGTTTCTGGATGGGCTCACACCCGTCGACGGAACTCCGCATCCGGGGATGAAGAACAAGAAAGGGCATATCGTTCTGGCGGGCCATGACGACCGCGTGGAATTCCGCAATTTGAAGCTTGCCGACTATGCTCCGTCCCCAACGAAGCCAGCGACCTCAGCCGACAATACCCCACCGACAGGTTTCACCGCAATCTTCAGCGGAAAAGACCTGGCCGGCTGGAAAGGTCTGGCTCATGGCAATGCAAATAATCGTCGGGCTCTCAGTGGTGAGGCCCTGCAGGACGCACAAACCAAAGCAGACGCCGTGATGGCCAAGCACTGGAGCGTTGCAGACGGCGTTCTGACTTATGATGGGAAAGGCGACAGTCTGTGTACTGCCAAAGACTACGGGGATTTCGAATTCTATGTGGACTGGAAGATTCCCTCGGGAGCTGACTCGGGAATTTATCTCCGCGGCACTCCTCAGATTCAGATCTGGGATCCATGGGACCCACGAGTAAAACCGGGCGCTCCGGATCCGGCGAATCCTGAAGAATGGGTGGCACAGTACACGAACGGCCGCAATCTGGGATCTGGCGGTTTATGGAACAATCGTCGCTGGAGAAATGCGCCAACTTCGCTGGCAGATAAAAAACCGGGCGAATGGAATACGTTCCTCATTCGAATGGTCGGCGACAAAGTCACGATCTGGCTGAATGATACCCTGGTGGTTGATCGTGTTGCTCTGGAAAACTACTGGGATCAAAGCGGACTGTTTCCGCTGATTCGAGCCGACCAGATTGAGCTGCAGCATCATGGCAGCGAACTGTTCTTCAAGAATATGTACCTTCGAGAACTGCCGTATTGATGAGTCAAGACGGTTCGATTGACGGCCTGCGACTCTTTTGAGCAAGCTCTCGCCACCAACAGAAAAGGCCGACGGAAAAATCCGTCGGCCTTTTTGTGTTGAAGAACTCAGGCTGAGCCTCTTTGAATCAGGAGTTGTTCTTTGACAGGTCCAGCATCACCACAGACGGATCTGCAATGCCTCCCATGACGGCGTCAATGAAAGCCAGCTGTTCAGCAGCCTGCGGTGGTCCGGCCGTTGACGATCCGGGTCCAGGATTCGTCGAGTAATAAAGTCCCTGTGATTCCTCTGAGTATTCAGCGTCCTGAGACTCGTAACGCTGAGCTGCCGATGCTTCTTGCACGGCCACAGGTGGCAGTGTGCGGGATGAGGCCAGCAGGGCCAGTTCTTCAACTTCATTCTGATCAGGCACCAGCAAGCGGTCGTTCAGCTG
>JBDNHX010000061.1:0-1999 GCA_041688565.1 Planctomycetaceae bacterium | reverse complement strand
CAACAGCTTCCAGGTGTAGTCGCCCGCTGGCAGGCTGTTGCCATCGCGGTCGAGTCCGTCCCAGACCACTGACTGCTTGCCCGCCGTCATCGGCACCGCATGCAATAACTCCCGAACGAGTTGACCTTCGGGGGAATAGATCGCAGCGGAGACGTGGCCGGGCTTGGCAATTTCCAGTGGGATATCGCTGGCCAGCGCGGCCTGAGTAAGGCACATCGCCAAGGCTGAAGCCATTGCCAGGCTGTGGGAACGTGCCGTCCTTCCCGATAAGCAGGTAGCAAGTGCTTGCCGCGTGGTGATGATGCGAGTTTTCATTGTGTCTAGTCTCTGGGACAAAGGTCTGGTTGAATGGTCATTCGCGGTGGGACGAGTTGAACGTACTGATCACGATAGACGGTCCGGCGGGCGATGAGCGACACTGTGACCGACTCAGCAGCCCGCTTCCATGTAAGGCGAGCGGCAGTTCTGTTTTTACCAGCACGCAGCGCAAACTAGTGAATAATTGCGTCACAGATTCACTAGTTGGCGCTGCGTGCTGGTATTTTTATTTCTGCTGCTCGCCTAACATCCAAGAATTGGCCGCCCGAGCGGTTCGCAGTGGCTCTATCTGGCAACCGGCGACGTCGAAGCCGAGATCTTCGACGTACCGGCCGCGATCGATCTTTACAATGGTAACAATCCGCTCAAGGGAAAAGGGGGCGCAACGAGCAAGTCGCTGACAAATGGCTAAAGCGACTCTCGGGCCTCACGACCTTGCGGAAACTCGATTTCGCGAACTGCTCGGTGCCCAACAACGCAATGCAGCAGGTTGGAAAACTCACATCGCTGGGAGAATTGAACCTGACACTGAACGTGATCTCGGACGATGGCCTGCGGCATCCTGGCGAATTGACGCGTTTACGCCTGCTGGGGCTTGCTTCGAGGCCGATGGCAAGGTCACTGTTTTGGTTGACAAGTTCGATGGCAAGCGATAAATTTTGCGTAACGATGTGGCGGTGCGAGTCGGCACTCTCTGGATCACCGATCCACCATGGGGCCTAACCGGAGCTGCCGAATTCCCCGACCATTGCCTCTTCAAACTCGTCTAGGTACCTGCAATGTCGAAGCGGTGGCCAGAGGTCTCACCATGGCCAAGGGCATTAATTTCTCACCGGACGAAAGCCGTCTTTACATCATGTCTCGCACGTCGGTGGACAGCACCCGCATGAAAAACGCAGGGGCGGAGCCTACAGGAGCCAAATGGTGAGCATGATGCCGTTTGTCGAAATGAAGACCTTGTTCGCCCACCGTGATGGGTTGATGGCAACAGCCGCAGGCCTCACTGCAAGTGCGCGTTCGTGGCGGTACGTAGCTTTCGTGGTCCAAGTTGTGTTGCTCGTGCTGTGCGTCGTGGTCACTCGGGCCCATGCCGACGACGCATTCTTCAAGTATCACTGTGTCAGTTGCCATAGCGGCGCGGAGCCGGAGGGCGGCTTGAAGCTGGAGTGTATTTCGAGTGGCCTGGCGAGCAGACTTGATGACCCGGCGACAATGGCGAACTGGACCCGAATATTCGATCGCGTCGCCAAGTCTGAGATGCCGCCTCATGACGCGGATCAGCCGAGCGATCTCGACCGGACATCGTTCGTGAAATCGTTGCGAGCAACGCTGCATGCCACGTCGCTCGCAAAGCAGCAGCGGGATGGGCGAGTGCTCATACGGCGGCTGAATCGCAACGAGTACCAAAACACGGTCCGCGATCTCTTTGGAGTCACAACCGATGTGAAGTCGCTGTTGCCCGAAGACAGCGTCGTCGCGGGATTCGACAACATCAGCAGCGGGCTGCAGACCTCGGCCACGCATTTAGTCCGTTATCAAGAAGCCGCCGATCGCGTACTCGCGGACGCCTTGCCCGCCGAAATCATCCCGACCGAACCACTCCTCTCGCGGCTGACGGGCCGCGAGTTCCTGGATTCGCGTTCCAAGTCCAACCGCGAAAACATGGCTCCGTTGGTGAGGT
>JBDNHX010000443.1:0-30741 GCA_041688565.1 Planctomycetaceae bacterium | reverse complement strand
TTCGCCAGACACGTTTGAGCGAACCGATTTTTGGATTTGACCACGATCCTCAGGCGATTCGACTTTGCGAACGGAGCGCTTCCGAAGCGGGTGTCAGTGGCGATATTCAGTTCCGAATTCAGGAAGTCAGCGAACTTAAAATGAGCCGCGATTACGGTGTCATTGTCTGCAACCCGCCGTATGGCGAACGCATGGGAGATCCAAAGGAAGTCGAAGCCGTATACCGTGAACTGGGGCGCGTGTGTGACTCATTGCCGACGTGGAGTGTCTACGTGATTTCATCGAACCAATGGTTTGAAAAACATTTTGGACGACGCGCACCACGCCGCCGAAAACTTTACAACGGCCGGCTGGAATGCCAGTTCTATCAGTACCTCGGGCCAGCTCCGCCAAAGGAACGTGGAGAGGTTGAGGCGGAAGCAACCGAAGACGCCTCGTCAGATAAGCCGACGCCTGTGATTATCGCGAAGCACACGCCTGTGAGCATCGCGAAGCCCGTTGCGAAGCCCGCAGAACAACCGTGGATGGAGAACAACTGGTTGGAGCATACTCAGGTTATGCTGAACTCGTTTCGCCGATTCGTAGGACGAGATCTGATCCAGCGCACAGGTGATCCGGTTCAGGAGGCCCGCAGAATCTTTGAGGTTCCGTTCGTAGTTGTGTCTCACGGGACTCAGGAAGATCCTGTTATGAACTATGGAAACCGCGCGGCTCTCGACCTTTGGGAAATGGACATCCCAACACTCACATCCATGCCATCACGGTTGACGGCCGAACCGATGCACCGCGACGAGCGTGCACAGCTGATGGCTCGTGCGGCACGAGATGGATTCGTGGATGATTATCGAGGCGTTCGGATCAGCAGTACGGGAACAAGATTTCTGATTGAAGAGGCGATCATCTGGAATCTCGTCGATGAGGAAGGCACACGCGTGGGGCAGGCCGCGACGTTTTCCGAATGGAAACCACTTTCGGGTTCCTGATTTCATCCTAACCCGCTGCGTGAGCGAGGGATTGTTGTCGAAAAACGCGGCAACTTTATCCCTCACTGACGCGTCGGGTTGTGAAAACCCATGAAATCAACAACCCGCTTTCGCCCAACATCGCGTGAGCCTGCAGCAGATCAAAATCCGAACGATTAATGACGTCTTTCGTTGCGTTTTTCCCTTAAAACGTCGGACCATTGCCACCGCAGCCGCAGAAACTGTTTCCCAATCGTCGATTCATGTGATAGCCTTTTGCTGTCAACACCCGTTGATCTTCCGCCCGCCGCTCTCCAGTCTTTCTGCGAGACCCCGCCTTATGCTCTCCATCCTCGGTCATGGCCACAGCGCCCTGTGTGACGGTATCACTCGTCGAGACACTCTGCGCCTGGGCGCTTTGACGCTCGGCGGACTTACGCTGCCGCAGCTGTTGAAAGCCGAACAACTTGCCGGGATTCGAAAATCGCCCAAAGCCGTGATCATGATTTACATGTGCGGGGCACCCGGTCATCAGGACATGTATGACCTGAAGATGGAAGCGCCGTCAGAAATTCGCGGTGAGTTCAAGCCGATCCCCACCAATGTTTCGGGCATTGAAATCTGCGAACACATGCCCCGCATGGCCGCGATTATGGACAAGTGCGTGCCGCTGCGAAGTGTCTACGGATCACCGGACGGTGATCATGATTCGTTCATTTGCTACACAGGACATTCCAAGCGAAATCAGCCGGCCGGTGGCTGGCCTTCCATGGGCTCCGTGGTTTCCAAAGTTCTGGGTGCAACAAACAAAGCTGTTCCTCCATTTGTCGGTCTGTCTCCGGATGCCGGTCATCCGCCTTATGGTTCCCCGGGTCTGCCCGGATATCTGGGAGTCGCCAATGCCGCGTTCCGCCCGTCCGGTCCGGCCAGCGCAGACATGAAGCTCGAAGGCATCAGCAGCGATCGACTGAACGACCGCAAAGCGCTGCTGACAAGTGTCGATAGGCTGCGTCGAGACATGGATAACAGCGGAACTTTGGCCGGTCTTGATGCGTTGTCGCAACAGGCGTTTAATATTCTGACCGACAGCGCACTTGTAGACGCGCTCGATATCTCCAAAGAACCCGAATCCGTTCGCGAGCGATACGGCAAAGGTGATGCAAACCGATTCGGTGACGGGGCACCTCGAAATCTGGAACACTTTCTGATGGCGCGCCGCCTTGTGGAAGCCGGCTGTCGTGTGGTCACGCTGAACTTTGGCCGCTGGGATTTTCACAGCGACAATTTCAACGGCATGAAGAACACGCATCTGCCGCAGTTTGACCAGGGCCTGTCAGCGTTGATTGAAGATCTTTATCAGCGCGGCATGGACAAAGATGTGGCCGTCATCGCGTGGGGCGAGTTCGGCAGAACGCCTCGAATCAATCCGGATGCCGGGCGAGACCACTGGCCACAGGTCGGCGGTGGTTTGCTGGCAGGTGGTGGGTTCCGAACGGGACAGGTGATTGGAGCCACCGATCGATTGGGTGCTGAAATCACTGAACGCCCGGTTCACTTCAGCGAAGTCCTGGCCGCTCTTTATCGCCATCTGGGAATCGAGCCGGATGCGACCAAACTGCATGACCTGAGCGGACGTCCTCAATATCTGCTGGAGAAGACGACGCCGATGCCAGAGCTTGTTTGAGCCTATTCAGGGTTGCTCAACTGCGGCCGTTGAAGATATTCTAAAGTCTCAAGTCTACCTCCGTCTACCCTGAGCCTTCTGATGTCGACCAGCGCCATTCGATACTCGCCGACCTATACCGTCGATGACTACGAACAGTGGGAAGGCGATTGGGAGCTTTGGGATGGTGTGGCAATCTGCATGTCTCCCGCGCCTACACCCCTGCATCAGTATGTGGGCCTTATGCTGGCGACGGAAATCCACAATCAATTGGAAAAGAAGCAGGATTGCAATTGCCTCGTCGTGCCAGAGATCGACTGGCGAATCGATCGCACAACGGTCGTTCGCCCTGATATTTTGATTCTCTGCAACGGACTTCCCAGCAAGTACCTTACCGACGCACCTGCGTTTATCGCGGAGATTCTGTCGCCGTCAACGAGCCACAAGGATCGAACAGCAAAGCGGGAACTTTACCAGCAACAGGGCGTGCAATGGTATTTCCTCGTTGACGCAGAACAGAAGACGATTCAGGCACTCGAACTCGTTGGTGGGGCATACGTCGAGCGATCAACGGAGTTTCGCGAAATCACGTTTAACGTTGATCAAGGACGCGACATTCAATTGAAGCTGGAACGAATTTTCCCAAAGTGATCTGAGACTTACGCTTGGACAGATGATTAAGCACAATTCGTTTAACGGCAAGCCGCAGGCGATAAAAAATTGCCGCCGACCTGACGCCTTCGGCTTGCCGTTAAACGAAAAAGTCATGCGAGGGCACTTAAAAAAAAACGCCGCCCGATAATTTCGAGCGGCGTTGTTCAGAGACAGGCGTGAAAGCAGATCGGAAGCCAGATCTCCCTATTCGTCTTCTTCACGCAGCTTGGCCAGGACGTTCAGATCTTCCAGAGTCGACGTGTCACCGACTGATTCACGACCCGCCGCGATGTCTCGCAGCAAACGTCGCATAATCTTGCCACTGCGAGTCTTTGGCAGAGCGGCTGCGAACTGGATCTTATCAGGAGTCGCCAGCGCGCCGATCGTGTGCCGCACGTGGTTGATCAGCTCTTTCTTCAAAGCTCCATCGCCATCTCCGGACTTCAGCGAGACGAAGCAGCAAATGCCTTCGCCCTTGATCTCGTGAGGAAAACCGACCACAGCGGCTTCCGCAACTTTCGGATGAGCCACCAATGAACTTTCAATTTCCATAGTGCTCAGACGATGGCCCGAAACGTTCAGCACGTCGTCGACACGGCCCATCACCCAGATGTAGCCGTCTTCATCGTGTCGAGCCCCGTCGCCCGCGAAGTAGCAGCCCGGAATGTCATTGAAGTAGGTTTGTTTGAATCGCTCATGGTCGCCGTAAAGCGTCCGCAGCATGGATGGCCATGATTGGCGCATGACCAGCAAACCACCTTCGTTCGGGCCAAGGCTGGCGCCATCGCGCGTCACAATGTCGGGGACAACACCTGGCAACGGTCGAGCACAGCTGCCGGGCTTGGTCGCTGTCACGCCGGGCAGAGGACTGATCATGATGGACCCGGTTTCGGTCTGCCACCACGTATCCACGATCGGACAACGTTCCTGACCAATGATCTTGTGGTACCACATCCATGCTTCAGGATTGATCGGTTCTCCGACGGAACCCAACAGTCGAAGGCTGGACAGATCGTATTTCTCTGGCCACTGATTGCCCCATTTAATGAACGCGCGAATGGCCGTGGGAGCCGTATAGAAAATACTGACTTTGTACTTCTCAATCATCTCCCAGAATCGACCTTCATCCGGCCAGTTAGGAGCGCCTTCGTACATCACAACCGTCGCGCCGTTGGAAAGCGGACCGTAGCAGATGTAGCTGTGACCGGTGATCCAGCCAATGTCAGCGGTGCACCAGTACGTGTCTTCGTCCTTCAGGTCAAAGACCCATTTGGATGTCATCGTAGTGCCGAGCATGTAGCCACCGGTGGTGTGCATCACGCCTTTTGGCTTGCCTGTGCTGCCTGACGTGTAGAGGATAAAGAGCGGATGTTCGCTATCGAGTTGCACAGCATCACAGTCCGCCGACATTCCTTCCATCAGTTCGTGCCACCAAAAATCTCGATCAGGCACCATATCGACGTCGCCCCCGGTACGGCGGACGACAACGACTTTTTCGACCGAAGGAGATTTGTCCATACTGGCATCCACGGCGGCCTTTAGAGGCACCTCTTTGCCGCGACGCCAGCCTCCGTCGGAAGTCACGATGACTTTGGCCTGAGCATCATTGTTTCGATCGGCAACGGCTTCAGCGCTGAAGCCACCGAAGATGATCGAATGCACGGCTCCAATACGAGCACAGGCCAGCATCGCAATCGTGAGTTCCGGGATCATAGGCATATACAGAGTGACTCGATCACCGGTCTGCACACCCAGCTTCTTCAACACGTTGGCAAACTTGCAGACTTCGCGATGAAGATCCTGATATCGCAGAACTCGAGTGTCGCCGGGTTCACCTTCCCAGATGATCGCCGCTTTATTCCGTGATGGCCCCTGAAGATGGCGATCCACGCAGTTGTAGCAGGCATTGATCTTGCCGCCGACAAACCATTTTGTGTCGGGCATATGCCCCTGCATGACGGTGTCCCATTTCCGGAACCAGTCAAGATTTCCAGCCATCTCGCCCCAAAACCCCGCCGGATCATCTTTCGCGCGATGCCACATGGCTTCGTACTGTTGCTCACTGTTGATGTGAGCACTTGCGGAAAACGTGGCGGGAGGTGCAAAGGTTCGAGTTTCCTTCAGAACACTGTGGATACTCTGGTTGCCCGACTGAGTCATACGTTGGTCTGCTCCTGCGCGATTAAGACGGCGTGTTGAAAAGAGGTGGGATGGCTTTACTTCGGTGTTTTCAAAGATTCACACAAGCCGAACGCAACTGCTGATTAGCAAACAACGTGAGCGTTTCTTTGATTATCGGACTGGCAAGCCAACCGGATCCGGACGGAGTCCCGAATCTGGTCAGCAGTTTACGGTCCATATGACCACGGGAGGAACTCCCCTCCGCCAGCAAATTGCTTCGGGATCCTCATTTTGCGGACGTCCAGGGCGATTGTCCACCTGACAGCCCCTGTTTGCCGCCGAGAGTCCAAATTGTCATCTGTCTACGCTGAGTTTTCCGCTGTCCGGGTCCCAGTTACGCCCAAAAATTCAGACACGGGCAGGAAACCGGGGCCGCAGAAGCCGTTACCGCGTCCAGGCCAGCCATCGCCGAAACAGACTTTTCACCCACGGCGTCAGCCTTGGTCGATTGAACTGATCACCCAGTCTGCGAATGGCTTCAGCCTGCGTTGGATACGACGGACAGTCGATCATCGTGAACGGGGGAAAAACTTCAATGCCTGTGGCGAATTTCGTGAACAGGAAGGCCACGCTTACAAAGGACGCCTCGATAAACATTATCCGGTGATTGATGCTTCGCGGCAGCTGCCGGACGGCACCCGCGCATCAACCGTTTTCAGAATTTGCAAAACGCCTTGCTGGCTCGTGAAGACCTGTTCCTGAAATGTCTGTTCCGAAAAATGATGACCTACGTGCTGGAAAGAGAACTGGGGCCCGCCGATCGGAAGGCCTTTCTTGCTCGAATGTGACGTTGCGTGGTAAACAGTAACTGGGGCCTCACTCTGACATTGTTCTATTCACTGCAAATGTGCGTTTTCTCTCAGGCGACATCATGAATAAACGTCTTACAGCACTCATTCATCGCGAAGAAGATGGCTTTGTGGCGTTTTGTCCGGGACTGGACATTGTTAGTCACGGCAGCAGCATTCAGGATGCTCGTGATCAGCTCCGCGAGGCGCTGGAATTGTTCTTTGATGTGCTTCACCTGAAGAGATTGAGAGCCGCCTTGATGATGACGTGTTTGTCACGCACGTTGAGGTGTCGATTGGCTAAACTTCGAGTGCTCTCCGGGGCAGCAGTCTGTTCAATTGACGCAGATGGGCAGCAGAGCCACTGCCCAGGGTGTTTGTTGGCGAATAGCACCCAAAAAACGCAGGTGAGGGCCGTTAAACGTGATCACGGCAAGATGCACTCAGACGATTTATCTGTTGTCCGTGACCGCTCTGGCGTGGCTCGGAATGATGGCCGTTCATGAAGTGGGGCATGTGATTGGTGCATGTATTACAGGCGGCCAGGTCAATCGAGTTCTCCTGCATCCGGCAGCGATCTCGCGAACAGACGTGGCTCCCAACCCGTCGCCGACCATCGTCGTCTGGGCAGGCCCCATATTGGGCAGCCTGCTGCCGTTGATGGCTCTGTCAGCTTCCGGATTGATGGCGCAAACTTCAGGACAGTGCCGAAGCCTGCTTCAGTTCTTCACTGGATTTTGCCTGGTGGCCAACGGAGCCTATATTGGTGCGGGCGCATTTGACGGTGTGGGAGATGCCGGCGAAATGCTGCGTCTCGGAACACCTCTGTGGGCCATGCTGGCCTTTGGTATTCTTGCCTGCGCGCTGGGATTCTGGCTCTGGCACTGCATGGGTTCGCTGAAACAATTTCTCTCGCGGCCCGAAACCGTCCAACCGTCACAGGCGTTCGCTTTGGCCGCGACGCTGGCTCTTGTCATCGTTGCTGGAGCCCTTCTGTCGGCTCAGTCATAAAAGGCTGGCTCCATGCATTTGCCTATGCATCTGCAGACCAGCGCCTGACACTTCGCCCATCGTCGCATTCCCGCACCAATCAAATTACAGTGCGTACGGCCAGCAAAGGCTCCCCGTCCTGTAATTCACCTGACCGCAAACTCCAAAGCTTGATCGAATGGAATCTCAACAGCCATCTTCTGAAGAAATTGCCCTGCGGTACCTGGAAGAATTGCCATGGCCACCCTATCCGTTTCAGGAACAGGCCATTCTGACATGGTTTGACTCGGAAGATGGAATTTTGGTCTGCGCTCCCACGGGAACGGGCAAGACCGTCATTGCGGAAACCGCGCTTTATGAAGCATTGATGACGGGTCGCCGCGCCTATTACACAACGCCGCTGATTGCATTGACGGAACAAAAATTTCGTGAGTTGCAGGAATCGGCTGTCCGCTGGGGATTTTCCGCCAGCGATGTCGGACTGATTACCGGGAACCGGCGCGAAAACTCCGATGCAAGAATTCTGGTCGTCGTGGCCGAAATCCTGTTGAACCGTCTGCTGTCGCCGGAAGAAGTTTCCTTTGACGATGTCTCCGCTGTCGTGATGGATGAGTTTCACAGTTTCAATGATCCTGAACGAGGAATCGTCTGGGAACTGTCGCTTGGTCTTCTGCCCAAACACTGCCGTCTGCTTCTGATCAGTGCCACGGTTGGTAACGCAACCGACTTTGTCGTCTGGCTGGCACGCCAGCACGGCCGCAAGCTGAGACTTCTCCAAAGCGACGAACGACGGGTGCCTTTGGATTTTCGCTGGGTGACTGACGAGCTGCTGCCTGATCAGCTGGAGATCATGGCGGATGGTGACGAAGAATCACGGTACACGCCAGCACTCGTCTTCTGCTTCAATCGGAATGAATGCTGGAGCGTCGCGGAGCAACTGAAGGGCAAACGTCTGCTGGCGGATGGTCAGCAAAAGCAGCTGATTGCGGAACTCGATCAGGTCGACTGGTCCACAGGGGCCGGCGGCAAGCTGAAGCAGTTTTTGATGCGGGGTGTCGGCATTCATCATGCCGGCCTGCTGCCGAAGTATCGTCGTGTGATTGAGCATCTGTTTCAGAAGAAACTGCTGAGTATCTGCGTGTGCACGGAAACTCTGGCGGCCGGTATCAATCTGCCGGCGCGATCCGTTGTGATGACGTCCCTGCTGAAGGGACCGCCGGGTAACATGAAGGTCATCGATGCCAGTTCGGCGCATCAGATGTTTGGCAGAGCAGGGCGGCCACAGTTTGACACCCGCGGCTACATCTTCGCAGTGGCGCACGAAGATGATGTCCGACTGTTTCGCTGGCAGGAAAAGTATGATCAGATTCCCGAGGACACTCGGGATCCGATGCTGATCCGCGCGAAAAAGAATTTGAAAAAGAAGATGCCTCGGCGCCGCGAAGGGTTTCAATACTGGACCGAGCGACAGTTTCAGACTTTACGAGAAGCGCCTCCTGCGAAGCTGGCCAGCCGCGGCCGTCTTCCCTGGCGACTGCTGGCATTTTTTATTCGTAAATCGGGGACGGTGCTTGGCTTGCAGGAAGCCGTCCGCCGGCGACTGCTGGATTCGGGCGAGAAGGACGACGCGGAAAAACATCTGGTCCGCATGCTGATGACTCTGGAAGCTGGTGGCTTCATTACGCTGGATCCTCCGCCACCGCGACCCGCTATTGCGCTGGATGCGACGCAAAAAGTGGATGGTCCCGTCTTTCATTCGATTCGCGCGAGTGAGGCTGTTTCTCAGATCGCGCCCGCGATTACGGCCGCGACACGCCTTCAGGAAAGTCGCTGGATTTCTACACATCTCGCGCCATTGACAGAAGCCGAGACGCAGGCCGCGCCGGAATCCTCCGAGGAGGTCCCTGTCGAAGATCCCGGTGAATTCGGGGAGGGAGTTGATCCGGACGAAGCGGCTTCGGAAAGTTCTGAGCCGCCTCACAACACTGCGCTCACTCCAGAAGTCGTCCCTGATTCTTCGTTACCGGTCCCGGAAGCTCCGGCCGAAGAATCTACGCAGCCGGCGAAAGTGGGCTTGCTGGGACAACTGATTCAGCAGGCGCGCACAGGAGATGCTCCGAAGGGCAGCGCCGCATCGAAAAAGGGCAAAGGCACCAGCAAGGCAGCGGCGGCGTCGGAGCTGCCGGAGTTCGATTATTCGCCTCGCCTGGCTGTTGCGACGGAGCAGATGGAGCTTTTGTTTTCGTTCCGCAGCATCAACGCTTTGTATGGCGTTTTTCTCGCCGAACATATGCACAAAGCGAACTATGAAGAGCGACTGCAACTGCTGGAAAGCGTGCTCGATCTGGCGTCATCAGTGGCCGGTGCAGTGCGAGTTCCGCTGCCGGAAGAAATGCCGGACGGTCCGCTGTCGACCGAATTTCTGAACCCGCTGCTCTTGTCACGCGGTCTGGTGACTCAACAGGAACTGACAGGATACTTTGATGAGGTAACTCGTCGAAGAGTCTACCCGATGCCGTTGGGTGATCGCATGCGATTGTTGTTTCGCTGCGACTTTCCTGGCGTCACCGACGTGTATGTCCGCAGCGTCTGGTGCGTGGGCGATCTTCTGCGGTTCGGCGGCAACTTCGACCGTTTCGTGAAAGCTCGCGATCTGACAAAGCAGGAAGGAGTCCTGTTTCGCCATTGCCTGCGAATGATTCTGCTGTGTGGGGAATTTGCCTTGCTGGAACCGCCCGGGCTGAATCCCTTAGAATGGCGACGCGACCTGACGGAGTTGGCCGCTATTCTGACAGATGCCTGCCGTGCCGTTGATCCGAACAGCACAGATGAAGTCATCACCACATTGCGGGCTCAGGCAGAAGGTCAGGACCTGCTGTAAGACGTTATTCATCTCACGAGGTCCGGTGGCCAATGATGTCCTGCTGAAACGACTGGAGTGCTCGATTGAAAACATCACTGGGGGAATCGGAGCCGTCCCTTCGGAGTCGTTTTTCTGCTATTTACTTCTACATACACATGCCGACATCAGCATGCTTCCGACTCTGCAACGGCTGTTCGAACTGAACAACGCGGCAATCAGCAGCATCATCGGTGACCTGAAAACTGAGTTCACACCGACGCTGATTCGCCGTATCACCAACGAACATAATCTGGAAACGGTCAGGGAATGGATCGATAAACTGGTCCAACGTGTGGACGTGGATGAGTATGTTCGCTGGTCTCTGGTCAGAGTCATGATGTTCTGGGTTCAGGCGGGGTTGATGTCTCGCGAGGATGCCATTGCGCAGCTAAAGACATGGATAACAGGATTTGGCGAATTGAAGTACGACATGCTGTCGGCGGCGTGTGTCTGCGAGATGCTGGACTTGAATGCCGTTGAAGAGCAATCGTTTATCATGGATTGCTTCGATCGAGGACAAATTGATGAAAGTCTTGTGGATCGAGATTCGTGTCTCGGCGAACTCCAGCTCGGGACACCATCGAGTTCGTCTGATGAGATACACGATCTTGTCAAGTATTTCTCCGGATGGCGTGGCTATACGAGCACCAGTCTGAGTCTGGATCCAGAAAGCGGTGACCTGAAGCCAATCGAAAAGCCAAGTTGGGGCGGTGACGAAGCTCCGAAGGAATCAGATATTCGGCAATGGTTGACAGCTATCCGACAGTCCAACGATCGAAACTACCCTCGGGAAGCGGTTCGCTGCCTGAGTCAACATGCGTCGAAAGTGGCCGATCGACTGGTGGACGAGGTGCGTTGGGGGTTGCAGAAGGCCGGCCAACCAGACGCACGCAGCAGCAATGGCCCCTTCATTGCCGCCACGATTCTTGCTGCTCAGCGCTTTGGATCTGACAAGGACGTGCTGTTCGAGATTCTGGATTTGACGCTCGATGATCGCATGGATGTGTTTGGCGATGCTATTGAATCATCGATAGTTTACGCGCTGTCACATCGTCTGCTGGGTAACTGCCAGGAGATTGATCAACGCATAGACGATCCCGATCGCGATGAACTGGATCGAGCGACATTGGTGATGTTTTATCCACTGTCTGCCTATCACGGTTATCTGACTCGCGAGGACTGCATTGTCGCGCTGCTGTCACGACTGGAGCGGGCGACGAACGAAGCGCCTGATTTAGCGAATGCGATCTATGACTCGTTGTGCCTTATGTCGGTGCCTGGCGATCATCCGATCGTAAGCGCAGCCCTTAACCAGGGCGTCCGCAATCGTGTTTTGTCCGACAGCGACGCTCGCCTGTGTATCGAGACCCCGACAGAAGCAGGTAAAGTTCTCTGGAAATTGACACGTGAGTGTAGAATTCCGACAGACGCCATTGAAGCGTCCGTGATGTTCGACAAGGACATTCTCAATCCACCCACCAAGCCCCAGAACAAACGTGCGTCTCAGTTCGATATCAGTCAGCCCGTGTCCAGCACCATCGCGAAAGGTGCCGACGACCGGATTCCCAGAAATTCGCCCTGTCCCTGTGGCAGCGGAAAGAAATACAAAAAATGCTGTCTGAAGGTTTAGCGGCACTAATAATAGTCGGACAGGCACCCTCCCTGCGTCGTGTTTCTGAGCATGTTCCGCAAGATACGGGAGCCAGTCCCGGTTTTGTCAGGCGTTCCTGGTCTTGCCTAAAATCATCACTGCTTCTGCTTACGACCTGGATGCTGCTCGTTTTTGGCTGCTCAAGGGTCGTTCATGGGCGATCCGTTTTGCATTGTCGGCAAAGTCGACGCCGAGGCGTTCAAAGCCAGCTTCGATGGGAAGATTTGAAAATTCCTCCTGAGTTAGTTCCACTGCATTCAGAATCCGGGATTTTTCAATCGTGACATCGCCAGGCACTCGCTTGCCAACTCTTGCGATTCCGGTGCGTCTGAACAGCCGACTGGCATACGGAACTTTGTTGAAAATCGGAGTGCCAGACTGTTTGCGATGTTCAGTAATCATCACAACATCCTGCAGCACAACGTGGTCGTCATCCACCGCCTTTACAGTACCCGCGATACGATCTGAGTAAATCCGTATTGAACTGGGAATGTCCTTGTCTGTTTCCTCGCTGGCCACAACATTCAAATGCAGACCGGGGCTGATTTTCTGCAGGTCGTCGGTGTTGATAGCGAATGAGCACCTGCAGAGTCGTCGGGCGTTGCACGCAATGATTGATGCTGAACGGGCTCGCAGGGTCGCGGTACGTGCTGTGGGTCAGCACAACCCGAGAAACCGTAAACCGCACTCAAAGACAGCCTCTCTTCTTGCGAGCGATCGAAGACCCACTGACGTTACGGTTTGCGTGCCGCGCCTTGTGAACTTCGCCCGGTCGACGATCAGCATCCCGTTCCACTGAGGCCCGATGAGTGCGCAATGCGGTTGCTGATCGACCAGACGAATCCCGTCTGAGGACAGCAAATATGGGGCAGCTCAAGTGAATTTTGAAACTTGTCAGTCGTAACGGTGATCGTCCTGCATCGCGATGGTGCCACTGATTGATCAACTATTTTGATCTCAACGCTCCGTTCGGCACAGTGTTCGCTCCGATGGAAGACTATTTGCATTCTGGGCGGTTCCATTGCGGCTTTTTCGCCGCTCGCAAGTGCGCCATGTGCCCATGGCAATCCATTCAAATCTTCACAACGAAGCCAAGTGGACAACCATGATCACTCGACCAACGAAAATGACCCCGCAGAACCTACGCACGTTGATCGTCGACGAACACGGTCCGCACGTTTCTATGTACTTTCCCAGCGTGACCGCGGGAGCAGAGATGCAACAAAATACGATTCGCCACCACGAGAAGAAAGAAAATCATGATTCGGTTTACTCCAGGAAGCCAGCAGATGCCTCGACACCCCGATCCAAAGCCCGACATGCCGCGCCCCGGAACACCGCGACCGGGAGACATTCCTGGTATTCCACGCCCCGGTGACATGCCGTCGGCGCCTCCACAGCCCATATCGCCCGGGCCGATCAAACCGAAGTCTTAGTAACCCATCCACGTTGAGGCTGCCAATCTGGCCGCAGCAAGAATCGCGATTCCTACAAATCGAAAAGACTGCGGAAGGCCAGTGCATCGCCTTTAACCTGCATCACCCAGGACGTCCTTTACATAGGCTTCCTCGATTCCCGTTTTCACCGCTGCCAGAAGCGGTGATGCGACCGAGGCTCCGAGAAATCCGAACAGGACAGCCATGATCGCCTGAAAGGCAATGAGCAGAGCCGGAGGTAGTGCGACCTGGTGCTGTTGAATCAGCGGCGTGGCCACGTAACTTTCCACGACCTGCAGCGCCATATAGCCGACCATGACAATCATGACCACGCCGCCTCCCTGAGGCAGTGAGAACAGCATGGCCAACATCAGGGCAATCAGGCTGCCAATGTTGGGGACGAATGTCAGCAAACCCGTTACACAACCAAGGAAAACGGCCATTGGCACACCCGCGAACCAAAGTATGGCTGCGGCACCGAGCCCTGTGATGAGCATCGAACAAAACTGTCCGACGAGCCAGTTCCAAAGAGATTCTCCGATCCTGTCCAGAACTTCCCGCGTTCGTCCTCGTCGAAGCTTTGGGAACAGCGTGACCAAACCGTCTTTGTATTGGCTCGGTGCAACGGCAAGAAATAGGCCAACGAAGAAGATCAGCGCACTATTGACGATGAGTCCAAATGTTGTCTGAAACAATCCGGCGATTGCCCGCACGCCCTTGTTGGCTGCGGCGGACAATTTTCCGCTCGCGGGCGATAACTGGCCACCGTTACCTTTCGTGGAGTTTTCTTTGGAGCTATCGACTATCGGAAGTTCACCTGTCTCGTCTGAAAAATCGCCTGCACTCCGCTTCGATTTGCTGCTGCGTTCATTATCCGGCAAAAAGAAATCTCGAAGAATCGGAGTGTAACCCAGAATCGACTTGACCGACGGATACCTTTCAGTAGTTTCGCTCAGTCTGACCTGAGCCTCGTCGAGGTGTTTGCTGGCCTGTGAAATCTGGTGGTCAAGTTGTACGCCAAATAACGCCAAAAATCCGATGCCCGCGACAAGCAGCAGAGTTGTCATGGCAGCGACGCCTGCTCCGTAGCCGATCGGAATCGTTCTCGACACAAGAGAAGCCGTCTTTGTCAGAAACACTCCAAACAGCATGGCCAGAAAGAGAATTAGAAAGATTTCCGTGGCAACGATAAATGCAGTGACGAAAGCGATGACAAAAGTCGTCGCGATCAGCACCAGACCCGTGACGCGAGCGGGTTGTCTAAGTGAATCCGAAGTGTTTGAATGATTCATTATAATCCATTCTATTGAGGACATATCGCAGTCGAAGATTGAAGGAAAGCTGCTCTATTTTTAATAGGCCACGGGAAGTTGCGAGGCGACATGGGGTCGTCCTGCGAACAAATTGTCCTTCGGAAACGAAAGTCCCTTGTACAGTAAATTCGTACTTGCCGCGCGTCTCACACCCGAACGTGAATCAAGTCGCCCGTCTGAAGCAAATGCAGGCGATATTCCGGATCTCGCGATATTTTCAGCAGGGATCGACAGCGAGCGGTCAACAGGTCCACGCTTTCTTTATGGGCCAGAACGTCGCTACAAGATGTCCATAACGCCTCACCGCGTTTCACCAATTCGCGACGCCGCGATTCGCTGGATATTCTGGCGACGATTCGCCCAGGCACCTCCAGCAGGTGCACGGTGGGAAACGCCGTGCCGAACAGTATTGGACCTTTTCTTGCCTTTTCTTCGAGTCGAATCGCGATTCGACACACCTCGCCGCAGAAATCGCAAAAATGGTTCTGACGGTTTACTGTGCGACGGTCCGATTCTGAAGCCTGCACAATGGATACGTCATGTGAACAGCGTGCAGAGCGAAGTCGAATTCAAATCGCTCCATGATGTCTTGACTGGGGCATCCCGTTTGGCGAGACTCGCTGGCACACGCCAACGGCCAAACAGCTCGGCCTTGATTCATCTTTTAGACCACGAGAAAATCCAGGAAAGCCAAATAAGTAAAATGGCCCTTGGTTGCTTGTTTTTTTGCCTGCCCCCGGTTTTGCTTTCCTTTGTTCCTTTGGGAGTGCAATGCGGTTCGAATGTCAGGTTGTAGAGACTGGTGGGTCGTCCGCAATTTACCAAAGTCACTGTTTACGATGACTCGAGTGCATCAGCAACGCGGACAGCATGATGAAATGCAAATCACGACACCTGTCACGGTAGCACTCCCACCAGCACACTCCCGACCACTGATACGCAATCGCCTGATGCAGCGTCTGAACCCTGGCCACTGTGGCCTTGAGATTCAGATCGATCACCAGCGAAGTGGCCGTAGACTGCGGCGAGACCGCGCCAAAACTTACTCCAGGAAATAGAATCGAACGGCCCACTTGCTGAACATTGGAGCCAGCACGGAACGCCAGAGTATCGCCATCAATCGCGAATTGGCGACAGTGACCGTGAATCGGTCACCGAGCATTGTGGCGGTGTCAGAGTCTGTCAGCACGGCAGTCGGAGCAAGTGGAATCGGCAGTTGCCCCTTCGTGTAGGTGATGGTTATTCGTGAGTTCTGTGAGTGTCGGACCGTCTTTGAAGCGACTTACTCCGACGGCGATGACGCCCAAACATACCGATACCTCTCATGATGCTGTTCAGTTGGCTGATGCTTTGGAACTTGGCTAACTTGGACTTACTCCAGACTGGCAGTAAAGCCAATTTGCTGGTTGGGAACAAGTCGTTTGCATTCGATTGTCAGCTTGGGACTTGCTCCACCAGTCGGGATCTTGAATGCGCGTTGTTCACCGGGCAGCAGGTCTTTCAATGATTCCTCAGAGGGGACTGAGTTTACGGCAGGGAATGCGTCGTAGTAGATCGGGGCGATGCCTGTATTGCGGATGATGAGTCGCGATTCAGTTTCTGAGGCTTCAAATTTCTCGACCTGAAATCGATAACCACACGCCATGCCGGCTGATCGGATACGGTCGGGTTTCTGAAATCGGGGCTGATCATCGCCAATCATGAACGACACATGAAAATCGGCTGCCTGTTTTTCGAATGATATTCCGTGAGCCCCGGCAGGCGCGAGAGCTTTCGACTGATCGGCTTTTTGGAAGAAAGCGAATTCGCCGCCGGTGGGAGACATTTTCCAGCGATCACGGCCAAGGATATTCCAGTTCGGCTCGTTCTCTTTCTTATGCTTGGCGTGATTGAAGGAATCATCGAACAGGCCAAACTTCAACGCCAATAATGTCTCATTCTCGGGGTAAGCCGAGCGTTCATCGTCGCCGGCATCGACGGAGATCATCCACGGTGTCGTCTTGAGACTTGCCGCAAGATGCTGAGCGAATTCAGACTGATACTCCTTCGACGGAAAGGTCTTACCCAAAAGCATCGGACCATCGTAAATATGGTATTCGGCCCACAATCCGAAGCCGACCTGGACAAACGCCAGCCGCGAATCGTTGTCATATTTTTCCGCAAAGCGGCTGAAGAATTCCAGTACAAAACGACGCAGCTCCGGATGAGACCAATCGGGGAACTCGGTCGGTTTGTTTTCGCTCTTCGCCCGAGTCGTCTTGTAGTTTGCAAGGCGAGTGATCGACTCCGGAACACCGGTTTTCTCTCCGACATAAGTATCGTGCCAGCGAAGAATCAGTTGATGTCCACGAGAGGCGACCTGGTCAAGAGTTTCTTCCAGCGGCGACCAATCGTATTCGCCACTGCCGTTGACGATTTGCGCATACGTCATGTAGGTGTATTCAAGCTGGATCGGAGCCGTGGCGACATCTTCATTGGTCGTCCAAAGGACAATGCCGGTCATTGGCTGAACGTCGGTTACGCTCTGCCTGAGAGCAACGTTTCGGAATTCATCAGCGCGGATTTGCGTCGGGACGATGAACGTTGCCAGCAACACGGCTGCGATGAATCTGGAAGTGCGAACAGGAAGGCATTGTTGCATCTTGTGGGTCTCAATGATCGGGCGTTTGTTCCGAACCGGATTTTCATCCGAGTTGCATACTTTTACAACAGCTCTGAGATCACTTTCCCATGGTCAGAAGCCGGAGCGATGGCGCCGAACTCCGTGCGGAATTCGTGAGCGGGGTCGAGGCCCAAGCCAGTGAGGAGGGTGGCGAACAGATCGGGAATGGTGACTTTGTCTCCCGCAATTTCCAGGCCGGTTTCATTGGTCTGGCCGACAACAACTCCACCCTTGATTGCGCCGCCGCCGAGGACGACGGGTGTCACGTTCGGGAAGTGATCGCGGCCGTTGTCGGAATTGATCTGCGGTGTGCGGCCAAATTCGCCCATCCAGACGACGAGCGTTTCGTTCCACAATCCGTTCGACTGCAGATCGTCCAGCAGCGCGCTCCACGGAGCGTCCATCTGCCCGCAGAGACTTGCGACCGAGTTGAAATTGTCTGAATGCGTATCCCAGCCATCATGCTGAATTTCGACGAAGCGAACGCCGGATTCCAGAAGACGTCGAGCCAGCAAACAGCGTCGTCCGAATTCGCCGTCGCCATAACGAGCTCGATCAGATTCGGATGCGTTGTCGACGTCGAGTGCTTTGACAAAGGGAGTTGTCATCATCCTTTCAATGCGTTGCAGCGTGGCTCGACGACGATCGAGACCGGAGCCCAAATGGCTTTCGTCGAACTTCGTGCTGAACTCTTCAAGGAACTTCATCGATCGTCGCTGACGTCGAAGGCCGGCGATCAGTTGCACGGCGGCGGCTGGATCTTCGACTGCAAACGGAGCGTGATCCGGGCCCATGTAGGCAGGTCCCAATCCCTTGCCTCCAACGGAAACGAACAACGGAAAATCGGCCACTAGGCTCTCATGCGACACGATCGATCCGAGCGTTGGTCTGGGAAACGCCTGAACCAGCGGATAGCCAGTGTGCATGATGTACTGGCCTCGATCATGGTCGGCTTCGGGCGACGAAAGATTTCGAATCAGGCTGAGCCGATCCATCCGCTTGGCGATCTCCGGAAAGTTCGACGCGATCTCAATGCCCGGAACATTTGTCGCAATGGATGTGGTCGGACCGCCGGTCACTTTGCCTGGTTTTGGGTCAAACGTCTCCATCTGACTGGGGCCTCCGCCCATCCAAAGCACGACGCAACGTTTGACTGTGCCCGTTGGTTCGGCGGCGAACAGCGAGTCGCACGCATGCTTCATCGCGAACGCAAAAACGCCACCAAGAGAATGACCGAGGAATCGACGTCTGGAATGGTGAGAGTTCATGATCAATGGCTCCGGTAGGGTTTGGTTGAGGCGAAATTCTGTAGCCCGACCTGTCTCAGGTTGGGAAGTGGCCGCGTTGTTTGTTCACGCGGCTATGAATGTTTAACCCGGTATTGTTTAACAATGTGCACGCTTGCTGATCTGAGACAGATCAGCCTACAAAAGACGGGAACTGATTAATGATTAAACGCGAACTCGCTTGAATGCAGCAGCGCGAAGCTGACTTCGTCGAGCGAACGGCCAGAACACTTTTCTAATTCTTCCGAGGTCGGAACTCGGCCGAGGAATCGAATGAATAACTCGTCCACGGATCGCGCTGGAGATCTGACCGGATCAACGAGACGCGCCATCAGGCCCTGGACAGTCTCTCGATACTCCCATGTTGAACTGTAGTCAGCATTGAGGTCGTCTCCGAGAAAGGCTTGCACCAGTTCGTAGCGATCGCGGAGCTTCGCGGGTTGGTTTGTCGCAATGCACATGGACTCATACCACTGCTCTGGTGTCAGTGGCTTGATTGTTCGTACGGCAAACATTTCCTGCCGTTTGTGATCGTCCCTTGAGGCCGAAGATTCTCGCTGGTACGCGTGCGAATTGCAGATCAGCTGAATCATCTGTCTCATATCAAACTTCTGAGTCTGCGTTTCATCGGCCAGTCCTTCCAGCAACGCCGGCACCGAAGCCGGATTGGAGGCATTCACATCATCGACCGGATGCACGATGCCTCGCCCGAGAAAGTGGTACCACATTCGATTCGCAAAGTTGCGGGCGAACGGGCGACTCCGAGTCAGAAACAAAGCAAACTCGGCTCGCCACTGCGTTGTCTTTGGCTCAGCTCCGGTGAGAAAACGAGGCCCTTCGTCACCGCTTTCGTCTCTCACGATATCGACCAGCCGGACATTGCTCGCGGACACGTCCTGGCGTTCGGTGGCTTCGAAGAAACGATTCATACGTTTGAAGTCGGTCTGAGTCCATCGGTCAAACGGATGATCATGGCACCGAGCGCAGTCCAGACGGACTCCGAGGAACGCTCGCGAAACTTTCACGACGGGTTCATCCGGATACCGCAGCAGAAAATTGACCGGGCCATCGAACGCAGATTCACCAGTGCTTGTGAGGAGGTCTTCCACGATCTGGTCGTAAGGACGATTTGTACGAAACTGTTCATGCAGCCATTGAGCCAGCGTGTCTCGATCGGCGTTGTTGTCTTCGTAGCCAAACAGCTGCGTCGTCCAAAGTTCTCCCCAGAAAATTGGAAACTCCGGCGAGTTCAGGAGTTTCTCGATCAATGCTGCTCGGTCAGAATTGGCGAGGAACTCCGTGCGTTCCTGCGTGGTTGGAATCCGACCGACAAGATCCAGAGTGATCCTTCGCAGAAACTGCTCATCGCTGCAGATTGGTGACGGCTGAATGCCAGTCTCGGCCCAAGCTGATTTGAGAATCGCATCGACCTTCGTTTCGGCTGTTTCCCCACCGAAGGCGATCACCGGGATCAGGGTTAGGAGAAGAGCGGTAAGGCAATGTTTCATAGATGTGTTTCCTCCCCTGTGAGCCGCATGGCGCTAGCCGCGGCTAGCGCCATGCGGCTCACGGAATATCAAAAATCGGTCTTCGACAACTGCTTTTCAAGTTCTGCGGCTTCTTCAAGGATGCCATTAATCTCATCCCCGGCCCAGTCCTGCAGCTTCAGGCCTTCCGCTGTTTCCTTGAAGTGAGCGTCGAACCAAAGTTGCAGGCCGTCGACATCGGGTCGTTTAACGGAGCGTTCCACCAGGTCGTCGAGAATCAGCTTGCCGGAAAGAGTCTGAATAGCGGCACTCAGTTTTTTGTCCGTCAGCTTCGATGCGAACTCATTGAGAATACGGCCACGGCGGCGAAGTTCGCGAGACTCATGAAAGAAGTCCTCGCACATTGACTTCACGTCGTCGGGCGATTCACTTGTGATCGTATACTTGCCGTCATCGCCTTTGGTGACGATCTGAGCGAGCCATTCGCGAGCGGCGTCATCCGCAGTAATCGGTGAATAGTCCATCTCGCGAACAACAATCATCAAAGCCAAATCAGACGAAAGATATTTCTTGAAACGAATGTGAAGATCGTCCGACTCGTCCAGTCGGTCGACCAGTTCCTTCAGAGGTTGTTCGAGCACTGATCGGTCCTGCTGAATCGCGGTGAAGCGAGTAATTTCAGATTCGAATTCTTTCAGCTGTTCGCTTTCCGTGTTCAGAATCAGCCCGGCAGGAGCGTCGTTGGTTGCTTCTTCGAGCATGTAGAAATAGTCGTCAAAGTGTTCATCGTTGGGCTCATCGTCCTCCGTCAGATTCCTGCTGGCCAGGAACACGGCAACTTTCGGATCGGCCAGCATCGTCTTTAGATCGCCATGCCGCTTGTCGGAATTTGCCAGATCTTTTGACCATGCGGTGAGTTCTTCTCCAAACCGTTTCAGCATCGGCTGGAGTCGTTCGATATTCTTCAGCCGGATCTCCACAGCACTTCGACGCGCCGGGCGAATGACAAATCGATCGTCTTTGTTTCGGACGAGCAGTTCGGAAAATACTTCGCTCAGATCTTCAATTCTCGGATGCAGCCTGGACCTCAGCTCGTTCATATAGACAAATGCCGGGGCACCTTCGTGATTCAGAAATCGCTGCAGGAATTGAGCGGGCTCGGACGATGTCTCAAGAGATGCGGCGATCTCCTTTAAAGCTGGCCCGATGACAGCGACATCAGCCTCAGCGACATTCACGGCCGTAACAAACGCGTCGCACTTCGCCTGAAAGTCGGCGTTTACGATGATTGTGGAGCCCGTGGTTTTGAAATGCTCACCGACAAACTGCTGCCACAGAGAAACGTCGTCCTGATCGCTGGTGGCATTCTGAGCCTGCAATGCGGCTCGATCAGCCATGACGATTTGACCGGTCGGCGTTTTCAAAAGCTCGATAAACTTTTTCAGGTACTCCTGATCGCCCACGACGATTCGGTCAGTGATCTCCTTCAGTTCGATAGATGCTGGTTCGGGTTCGCTCTCGGCACCGTCGTGCGATGTTGCAGCGGTCGGCGTATCCGGCAATTCGTCCTTCGATGCTGATTCTTCATCCACTGTGACCGCAGAAGACACTGTTTGAGCGGCAAGAGGCTCTGCAAATTGCAATTGAAACAAACCCAGACAAACCAGCGGACAAAGCAATCCACCCCAGACAAGTCGCTGCATTATTGTGTCTCCCTTTTGATCCCATGAAACCAGACGTCGAATACGTTGAAACAGCGGCCCGCCGGTTGCAGACAGGGCCAGAATTGGTGAACCGTCCCGCGCCGTTGTTGCGGCCAGCAAAGCGTTTGCCAGTTGAGTCACTCGAGCAGGCCGCTCACTGGCCATGAGGGCATCGCAGGCCCACTCGGCCGATTCATCAAAGCGACGGGCTGAAATCCACGCCAGAGGATTGAACCAGTGCAACGCCAGGATCACTCGAGCCAGCAAAGACTTCCAGAGATCGCCACGCCGCAGATGTGATAGCTCGTGATGAAGCACGGCGATGCGTTCATCCGATGACAGTTCACTCCACAATCCAACCGGCACAACAATCTTGTGACCGGCAGGAGTCCAGCAAATCAGCGGACCAACGACGGGATGAACATCCAACGCGATGCTGCGGTCCAGATTAAGCTCCAGCGACAAGTCCTGCAGCTCTTTCGTCCAACTTCGCCTCGCCGGGCGGGCTTTCAACAATGCGACGTTGAGGATGACGTAGTTCACAAGCCCGAAGCCGATAAGCCCAATGACTCCGCAGATCCACACAAAAGCAAGCAAGTCCGTCCATCGAATTGCAGACAAAACGGACATCAAGTTGGTTGCCGCAGGACTCGAGGCTTCTGTCGACGATGAGCGTGATTGAAGTGCGTTAAGTCCGACTTCGAATGCGTCAGTCGCGTGATGAGCGAGCGATGACTGAGCCGGTTTCGTCGAGGTCGCGGCCGTCAGAATCGGATGTGAAGACTGACTGCGTGGAGTCTCCGTTTCGACTCCATCGGTCGCGTGACGTTCCACCGAGCCCGCGATCAGGCGATTCGCATCGGCCGAGTTGATCGCAGAGGGCGCGTCCATTGCCGTGACTGGAAACGCGGACTTTTCGGTCCGGATGAGTTCCTGATCGGAATTCAAAGCGCTGGCCGAGAAGAGCGGCTGTGCGCCCAGCCATTCCGGCGTTTCAATCGTCAACGAGATCGGAACAAGCACAAGCCCCTGAAGCAGCACTGCTCCCCAGGCAAGTCGATGCCAGCGAGGGCTGGCAAGTGGATAGAATCGCGACAACAACGCGACACAACTGCCACTGACCAGCAGCAGCAGAGACGCACGCAGGAGAAACGAAAACCAATCGCTGAACATGAGTCAGTTTCCTCCCGCTTTGTTGCCGGATCGAGAACGATCGCCACTTTTCGTATCGTTGTCCGAAGCCTCATGGCGGCGTTCGGCGTCGCGAATCAGTTTCTTCAACTCAGTCAGTTCATCGCGAGTCAGGCTGTTGCCCTGAACAAGGTGAGCGACCAGCGGAACCACAGAACCCTGAGTCACGCGTTCGACAAAGCGATCCAACTGGCGTTCCCTGACCGCGTCCGGCTGGACCAGAGCCGCGTAATGAGTCGGCTGTTTGCCCGTCTTGGTTTTTTCAGCCCAGCCTTTTTCCACCAGGCGATTCAGTCGCGTTTGGACGGTCGTGTATCCAAGATCCCGACCGAGCCGATCATGAACCTCCGACAATGACGACGCCCCATGCTCCCAAAGCACGCTGAGCAGTTCCAGCTCGCCGCCCGTTGGATTCGGTTGTTCTTCCACAGTGCTTTCTCCCGCAAACGCCAGTGATGGGCTCGCATCAGAAACTCAGTGCAACCACCATCTACGACAGTCGTCATAAGTTTTATTACTTGTGTAGTAAATGTCAATTGGAAAGTTTCAGATTTTGCAGAGCGTGTGGAAGCAACCGAAAATTCTACGGTTGGACGTTTTCACCATTAGTAGCGATTTCGCCTGCTGGTATGTTTTGGGCAGAGTCGTTCGTGTGAAACTTTTTTTTGCAGAGCAAAGCAGCACCCGCCATGCTAACCCAATGACGTGGACTTAAGGTGTAGCGGAAGTCGCCAAGACTTTCGGCACCCCCGTTCTTGCAGGGAAAACCGAAACTCCTGGCGAGTTCCGCTAAAAAAAATACGTGAAGTCAACACCATTCATGCTAACGATTCTGGATCCATCACCGAACCGCCATCCTCGCGACTTGTCGCGCCGGTCATGGTTGCGAGTCGGTGGCGTCGGCCTCGGTGGGCTGTCGATGTTGCAGTTAGCGCAGGCTGGTTTGGGAATAGATGAAACGCTGAAGCCGTGACATCTCCGGCGATTGGCTGCATCAGCGCGTGATTGGACCAAAAAGCAGGGCCATCCACCTTGGCCTCGCAATCCACAACTCGCCGCGGTGGAAGGCCGAAAAATGAGACCTGACCACTTTTTACTTCTGGCCAGTCGCCGAGCGTTGGGCATTCACAGATTTGCCTGCGTAGCACGACTCAGGACGGCGTCGGCGGCTGTCTGGCCGCTGGCTATGCTGTCGGGAATCCCGACGCCATGGTAAGCGCTGCCGGCAAGATGAAGACCCGGGAAGCAGGCCTGAGCGGCTTCGATGCGTGCCACCAGATCAAGGTGGCCCACATGATATTGAGGCATCGCTTTTTCGTAGCGAACCACTTCACTAAACAGCGGGTCGACTTTCATACCCAGGATGGCCGTCAGTTCCTGGTTCACAGCGGCCACCATCGCGTCATCATCCATCTGCAGGAGCTCGGGCTGCATTGCGCCGCCCACAAATGTGCGCAGCAGAATTCGGCCCTCGGGAGCGCGATTCAAAAACTTGCGGCTGGAAAAACTGACTGCCAGAATCTTTCGCTTTTCCATCGCCGGAATGACCAGCCCGAAGGCGTCCATCTTATGAGCAAAATCGGTCAGCGAGTGGCCGCTGACCACGATCGCGCTGGAGGCGTATTCGACTGTGCGAAGCAACCCGGCCAGCGTCGACAGGGACTCATGCTTCAGAAATTGCGCGGCCACATGAGTCGGCTGTGTGACAATGACAGCGTCAAACAAATCTCCATTGGGGTTCGCATCCGAGGAATCTCGCCATCGGCTTTCCGACGTGTCAGGCGGAATAATTTGCCGGACAAAACAGCCAAGTTGAAACCGGACTCGCCCCGATTTTTGCAGCCACGCCTCAAGCGATTTAATAAGATCGCTCAACCCTTTGGCGGCGGTGACAAATAATCCATAGCGAGCCCCGCTGCCGGACGCTCCGCCTTCAGCCTTTGGTGATTTTTGTTCAGCCAGCGTGGCACGAATCACACTGCCGTGAGTCCGTTCCATGTCGAGAAAACGAGGCATCGTTGCCTTGAGACTCAGCTTCTCCGGGTCCGATGTGTAAATTCCTCCGACCAGCGGCTGCACGAGTCGATCCAGCGCTTCAGCCCCGAATCTTCGTCGCACAAAGCTGGCCAGACTTTCGTCTTCGTCTCCGTCTCGGCGAGAAACAAAGGACTCCGCAAGCAGCCGCAGTTTTCCGGTCAGCGACAGCACAGGCGTGGTCATAATCGCCCACGGCTTCGCAGGAGCCATCAGCATAAAGCCATCAGGCACAGCCATCGGCTTCCCGTCACGCAGCACGAGCGATCGCCGGTAGAGAGCGTCCGTCGCGATCAGCTGATCCATGAAACCAATCTCTTTGCACAACTGAATTCCGGCAGGCTTGTTCGTAATGAACGAATCCGGCCCAAGCTCCATCAGAAAACCGTCAGCCTCTTCGGTCCGGACGATTCCACCGAACCGTTTGGACGATTCAAACAACGTCACCTGAACGTCTTCCGATTTGGACACCAGTCGCTGAGCCGCTGCCATGCCGGTGACGCCACCGCCAACGACAGCCACACGCAGCGATTTACCTGATCCTGAATCGGAAGAAGAGGGAGTCACTGAACTGCTCCCAGCTCATGCACAAATTCCACCACGGCTTTGACATGATCGGGATTCATGTCGGGCATCACACCGTGTCCCAGATTGAAGATATGTCCAGGCCGACCCGCTGCCGATTTGAGAACATCGGCAACACGTTGTTTCAAAACCGGAAGGTCAGCATAAATGGACACTGGGTCCATGTTGCCCTGAATTGCAACGTCGTAGCCGAACGTCTTCCAGGCGTCTTCCAGCTGGCATCGCCAGTCGAGCCCCATGACCTGCCCGCCGGCTTCTCGCTGCAAGGGGTGGAGTGAGGGATTTCCGTTCAAAAAATTGATAACAGGAGCAAATGGTTCGACGGTCTGAATCAGCCGCTTGGTGTGAGGCAGAACGTAGCGCCGATAATCGGACGGCGAAAGGCATCCCGCCCAGCTGTCGAAAACCTGAACGCACTGACAACCGGCCGCAATCTGGTGCTGCAGGTACAGACTGACGGAGTCGACCAGACGGGTCATCAGCACGTTCCACGCACTTTCGTCGTTGTACATCAGCGACTTGGTGCGCACGTAATTCTTCGAACCGCCACCTTCGATGCAGTATGACGCGAGGGTAAACGGGGCTCCTGCAAAACCGAGCAGCGGGATATTTCCGGGCAGCGCGCGGCGGATCAGTTTGATGGCCTGAAAGACATAGTCCACGCTGTCCATCGTTTCCAGCGCCCGCAGTCGATCCACATCGCGCCCGGTGTGGATGGGATTATGAATGACAGGCCCTTCACCTTTCTGGTATTCCAGATCCATCCCCATCGGTTCAAGGATGGGCAGCAGGTCGGCAAACAGAATCGCCGCATCAACACCCAGAACTTCTCGGGCCGTCACCGTGACTTCACACGCAAGCTCCGGAGTCTTGCACAGCTCCATGAACGTCACTTTGCTGCGAACCGCCATATACTCGGGCAGATAACGCCCGGCCTGACGCATAATCCAGAGCGGTGTTGTATCAGTCGGTTCGCGCCGTACGGCTTTCATGAAACGACTGTTATGAAGAGCTTCGGTCATGGTATGTCTGAAATCCAGCGTGGAAAGTTTGGAGCGGTCACAGCTATTGTGCCACACGGAAGTTTTCAAGTGAGTCGTTCAGCCGTTCATATCATCATCAGATGCAGTTGCTCGCGAATCACATTTGTTCGCGAGCCGGAAGATCGTTCTTTTTGCGGGCAAAGTGTTAGCCCGTAAAAAAAATCATTCAAAGACCAGACCGTGTCCATCAATTTGAAACGGAAGAATTGTTTCTTCACACGCACTGCCGCGATGCTTGGCCACATACAGAGCCCGGCTGATCGTGTTCCCGTTTCGGATCTTTCCAATCATGATGATCGTGTTGGCATTGGAAAGCACGTCTCCCGACTGAATCGGGCGAGCGATCAGGTCATCCAGCATCACCTCGTGACTCGTATAAAGCAGCATACCGCCGATGGTTCGGTGGTCGTAGGGGTGCTGCATCACGTTCTGTTCCTGAGAACGAAAGTGAACCCGAAAAAGGTCGCGGGCCAGCCAGTCATGATCCTTGCGCAATACCTGATGGTAGACGTAGTCGAACAGATGGAACTGGAAAGAATCGGCATCTTTGGGAGTCGGTTCAACGCCGTCAATCACACAGCGTCTGACGCCGTGCACAAAATTTCCGTAGAAAAAAGCAATCGTCTGATCCAGCCGACGCATCAGATCGGCTTTAAATTCCTGCCACTCTTCGGGCTGCATGTCCCCGATCGTGACTTTTCTGCCGCCCCGATGAAACACGTGCAAATAGTCCGAACGTATTTTGTTCGGATCCCAGACGACGGTCGGATCAAACTGATCGGAGTATGATCGCTGACGAAACTTCCAGCCAAACATCCGATCGGCGTATTCAGGCTGATTTTGAGAATCGCCGCGGGTTGTCAGGTCAAACAGGATGCCCGTCTCACCCTCCTGTTTCTTTCCGGCGTAGGCATAACTGACGCCCAGTTGAGTCTTGCCAATGCCGGTGGCTCCCATAACGACCGCCAGCGTTCCTGGAATCAGCCCGCCGCCGAGCGCCTGATCAAGTCGCGGAATTCCTGTGGAGTGCCTTGTTGCGATCATAATTCTCTGAAGACTTTCAACTACAAAGCCATTAAAGTTTGCGGTCAGCGAACAGAAAGACCGGCCACAAAACCAGCAACCGAACAAAGCCTGTCTCGGAAATGATGTCTCGGAACAGTGATGAGGTTCCCGGAGTTAGCCCTTCGTTCTTCGGCGAAATCCGAGCCAGCGGTGAGCCTTCCCAGGCCAGGCCGCTCCACGATGGTCAGTCAGCAAAAACGGACGCCTTGCTGTTTAGCGGAGTTCGCAGGACAGTCGCTCACAGGTCGCCTACACGGACAATAGCCAACTTCCCTTCGAAATTCTCTGCCGCGTGCAGGGAAAACTGTCTGTCACAATACCCGGCCGGCGATCGTCTCCGGCCTTTTCCTGTGCATTTTCTTCCTGAGCAGTTTCAGTCGCGTTCAGGAGCCAAGCCCGGTTTTGTCAGGCGTTCCGAAACCAGCACCAGACTTGCCGAGCGGTTTTAGCGATTCTACCGGTCGCACGGCAGTGTCGCAGGGCTGTACCGAAGGGCTACATCCGCTGCATCCCACCGCGGTGGATTGATGCTTCTGCCAAAAGCAAAGTTCGTGCGGTTGCTCCGTGCAGGCAAGGTGTTACGATTTCGAAGTTGTTCCAGACTGGAAATTCCGTAACAATCCTTCGTCATTGCTCGGTTTCATACCTGTGATAAAGTCGAAAGACGGACTCAAATCTTTTTTGCTGACCTCACGCATCCTTTCGCCCACCGTCTGGGCCAAAGTGGAAAGTGAACTCACCGGCATCCAGGATGTCCCGACAATCCTGCAGATTCTGGAGCGGCGGCAAATGCTGACTCCGCTCCAAACCGGACGTATCCTGAAGAACGAAACCGAAGGACTGGTCCTTGGCCGTTACAAACTGCTGTACCGCAATGCCTCCGGCAGTTTTGCTCGTGTGTTTCGTGCAGAATCCGTGGATGACGGCAAAACAGTCGCTTTAAAACTTCTGCGTGAACGCTGGGTCGATGATCCCCGGACCGTGGCCGGTTTCGTGCGAGAAGCACGCATCTGTCAAAAGTTCGCCCACCCCAACATTGTGCCAATCCTGGACATCGGCAACGAAGGACGTTTTTATTATTTCACGATGGAATTCGTCGAGGGGGGAAACCTTCGCGACTTCATGAAAATTCGGAAGACATTGTCTCCGCTGGAGGCTACCCGATGTCTCTACGAGATCTGTCAGGGGCTGGAATATGCATTAAAAATGGGCGCTTCGCATCGTGACTTGAAGCTCACAAACGTGCTCATGAGCAGCACTGGCGTTGCGAAGCTTGTGGACTTTGGGCTGGCCGGCGCAGAGAACCCGTCGCAGGCCGGTACCAGCGATGATGTCCAGCGTGCACTCGAATACTCGACATTGGAACGCGGCACGAACGCACCACGCAATGATCCGCGAAGTGATATCTTTTTTGCAGGGTCGATTTATTACGAATTGCTTTGTGGAGAAGGCCCGTGGACCAGAACTTTGGACCGCGAAGAAAAATTGATGCTGACGCGGTACTCTAAGTTTCGACCGCTCCGACAGGTGATGCCCGGTCTCCCGGCAGGCGTCTACAAAATTGTACAGACGATGATGGAGCTGAATCCCTCTTCGCGATACCAGTCTTGTACGGAAGTCACTAAAGATCTGCGAGCCCTGCTGGCTGAACTGGGTGAAGTTGTTGAGGATACGGTCGGCGGGAACACGACATCACCAGGTAGCTCGGGCTCAAAGTCTGCGTCGTCGACGCCGGTCAAGTCCGGTAAAAAGAACTTCAATCTGCTGGTGGTCGAAGCGGGACGGAAGCGAGAAAAGAAGCTAAAGCAGTACTTCGAACAGCACGCGTTCATGCTGAACTTTATTGAGAGTGCTTCGGATGCCTTCGAAAAGCTGAAGAGCAAGTCCCCTCCGGACGGTGTTCTCTTTCTGGCAGATGCCGACTCTGCCCCGGTCATGGAAGTCTATCCGAAGGTTCAGGCCTACGCTCGGACAGTGAAGGTGCCGTGCGTCGCACTGTTTGCAGCAGCGGATTCGGAAGCTGTAAAGAAACAGATCTACTCTACGAAGTTTGGCGCAACGATGTTCCAGCCAACTTCACCACGCGATCTGCGGCAGCATTTCGCCGAAATCTCCGGATTCGACAGCGGCACAGCGGTTCCGCCAGAAGCGCCAAAACGCAAGGATGCTCCCGCTGTCAAAACTCGCCCAGAGACCAAAACGGCAAAGCCAGAGAACCACGAATTGGATGATCTGGACGTCGATTCAGACGTTGAAGAAAGTCCGAAGGGATCTGGTTTACCAGCAGGGACGAGCGGCAAAACGCAGACCACAGGCAATAGTTCGCCGACAGATTCAACTTCTCTGAAAGAATCTAAATCAGCGAATACAGCGCAGCATGTCCCGGCGACCGATTCGATAACACTTTCGAAGGAAGCAGGTGCTGTGACTTCAGCTCCTAAACCGGCAGCCCCAGTGAACGCGACGCAAAAAGCCGCCGCGATCCGAGCTGCTCAACGCGCTGCTGAAAAGGCGGCCGTCGAACAGGTGGCCCGCGAAGCTGTTGACAAGGCGAATGGTCTCATTGCCGACGCTGAGCGTCTCGCAGCGGAAAAAGTTGCTGCTGAGGAAGCTGTGCATCGAAAGGCGGAAGAAAAACGACTCGCACTTGAGAACGCTGCTGCAGAGAAAGCGATAGCCGAAAGACAGACGGCCGAAAAAGTCGCTCAAAAGAAGGCGGACGAAGAGGAACAAATCGCTCAGGAAAAGGCAGAAGCTGATCGCAAATCCGCTGAAAAAGCCGCGAGGAAGAAGGCCGAAGAAGAGGAGCGGATCGCTTTCGAGAAAGCGGAATCCGAACGTAAAGCCGCCGAGAAAGCTGCGAGGAAGAAGGCCGAAGAAGAACGAATAGCACTCGAGAAAGCGGAAGCCGAAAGAATCGCCGCCGAAGAAGCCGCGCGAAAAAAGGCCGAAGAAGAACGAATAGCAATCGAGAAAGCGGAAGCTGAAAGAATCGCTGCCGAAGAAGCCGCGCGAAAAAAGGCCGAAGAAGAACGAATAGCACTCGAGAAAGCGGAAGCCGAAAGAATCGCTGCCGAAGAAGCCGCGCGAAAAAAGGCCGAAGAAGAACGAATAGCAATCGAGAAAGCGGAAGCCGAAAGAATCG
>JBDNHX010000442.1:0-6281 GCA_041688565.1 Planctomycetaceae bacterium | reverse complement strand
TGTCAATTTTGACCGCTGCTTTGAAGCCACGATCAACGATTTTGCGTGGAATCAGGACTACAGTCGTTCGATCGGCGTGGATATTCGTTATGTGCTGTGGATTACCGGCATCGTTTATGAGGCCGATCATTTGCTGGAAGAGATGAGTGTACCTTAGCGGGATCGCTTTTTTGCAGCAGCGCACTGCGCCTGTGGGCTGTTGATTGAGTGATTTTCAATCAGCAGGTCATCCCAACCCGACGCGTCAGCGAGGGATTTTGGGGTGAGTCACGGCAGAAAATGGATCCCTCGCTAACGCTTCGGGTTGTGATAACGATAGCTGGCGATCGGCCGTTTTTTTGAGGATCTTTTCTTCACCTTATGGACGTTTGACATCTGAAGAGCAGAAGTATAAACACAGTCTTGTAAGGTGCAGGTGTTCACGTTGGAAGAGTCGTCCGTTTAGGATCAGGCTCTGCCTTCCGGGGCGTTCTCGCAGCTCCGCACTTTGCCTCATTGAACATCATTGATTTTTTTAACTTTGACGAGGATTCAGCAGATGGCATCGGCCGCACTTGCGTCGTTCATTGCACGGACAATCAAAGCTGTTAGCCCCGCGCGAGTCGGGGGGGGGGGGCTGACTGCCATCAAAAGGCGCCGTAGATCACGCCTGAATCGGTGGAACGGGAATGAGTCTGAACGTCTGGAATCACGAGCACTTTTAGTAACCTACCTCAGCGTTTTCGCCCATGTGCCACAGGCATACGAGTCAAGCCAGATGCCAGGTATGTTTACGATCCATCGCGACGGCGATCTTTCGCAGGCGTTGGCGGTCAACTTCGAGTTAGGTGGCCTGGCAACAAATGGCGTGGACTATACATACGTAAATTCTCCCGTCTTTTTCGCTCAGGGGGCAGCCAACGTATCGATTCCCATTGTTCCCATATCGGACACGGTTGCGGAAGCGGAAAGTGTCGTATTGACGGTTACTGCTGGCGATGGGTACGTGTCCGGTGCCAGTGCTTCAGTGTTCATCAACGATGTCGCCCCTGCGCCGCAGGTGCAGAACCTTGGCCAGCACAACAATTATGAACACTCCGATGAATTTGATCCGCTGCCACCGGGAGCTGATGTGAATGGGGCGCGCGTGGGGCAGGGAAACGGCGATCTTCTGCTGCCGCTCAAGGATCTCGTCTCCACCGCTGCGTCTGCCTTGTCGTCTTACTTGTTCCCAACAAACGTTTCGGGCGGCGACAGCCAGATGTCGGTCGACGCAACGATTTTGCTCCCCGCCACTCCGACCGCTGTGACTGTGGATGTTGAAGTCAGGAACTCCACTGGCAGTATTGTCGGTTACACCACATTAATTCCTTCAGCCACGGCGTTACCGGCCAATCAGAATGGGACAATGTCGCTCCAGATTGATCCGGCAGGTCTGAAGAACAGCGCGGGAGCCCCAGTGCCTGCCCTGGCGACAGGCAACTATTCGGTGACTGCAAACATCCGCGCGGACCTTCCGGGGTCTACTCCCGTCACCATTATCTTTCCCGCAGCGACAACGAGTGTGCAGTATGTCAATCCGAACGACCGTTCGTTTTCGAGGGGATTTTCTGCGTCGGGTGTAAACCGTCTTCGAGTGGACTCAACGGGTATCAGCCTGAATCGAAGCAATGGCACGTCTATGCGATTCGCAAACGCCGGTGCGGCTTTTACGGCGCCGGAGGGCTCATTTACAACGGCCGAATCGTTTTCAACGAATGTTCCCGATCCGCTCGGTGGCGCCAATCGGGTTGCGGCGTACCGACTCACGGGAGCGTCCGGAATGATCTCGCTGTATAGCGCCGCTGGGCTACTACTGGAACGATGCGAACCGAATGGCGATGTCATTCGATTTGCTTATCAGGACAGAAAGAATGACGGCACGCCAGATGATCTCGTGCGTGTTCAATCTGTGCATACCGGGCAGGTTGTCGATTATGCTTACGTCGGCGGAAGAATTCAGACGGTAACCGACTGGGCGGGCCGAGCCTGGACCTATGCTTATGACTCTGTCAGCGGATTGCTGACATCGATGACAGGACCAGCTCCACAGGTCGGATTGCCCGCTCCGAGGGTGCTGATGACTTACCATCCCGGCACAACTCGAATCGCTTCGTACACATCAACAGACACAGCGTCGACCATTACTGAAACAACGCAGGTCGACTGGGATGCCGCAGGGAACGTCAGCCAGATTCGCAAACTGGATACTCAGGGAAACAGCGGTGGGACCAGGACATGGACATTCCAATCCGCAGAGTCGCGCCAAATGAATCAAATAAGGGTAATCGATCCCCTGGCCGAATTTGATCCGCAGGATGCCTATGACCAGTTGACCTTTCCTGACGGCTCCATTGCAAAATCGATTGTCGACCAGTACGGCAATGTGATCCGTGAAGAACGCACCGTGCTCGGGTACCTTGCAAACACCGTCATCACCACACATTACACCCGAAATGCGGATGGACAGCTGACCGCGCACGGCCCCATTGAACAAAGGGTGGGAACGAATGCCGCGACCGTCATTCCAGCGGTCACGTATGGTTACGATTCCGCCGGTCGACAAACTTTGACCAGCTATCCGGATGGCACCACGGAGGTTTGGACATTCAACGCAGGTGCGTCTGCAGCGCAGCCATCCACATACAAGAATCGTGTCGGACATTACTTTACGTACGGCCCGTACAGCAATTCTTCCCCAACTCAAATCAACCGGTTCTCCAGCAACGGCGGAACCCTGATTTCGCAAACGCGATACACGTACCTCAACGGTCGAATCAAGACCATGGCGATGACAGATCCGAACGGCCTCAATGGGACAGGCGTTGGGGTGGAAATGTATTATGACAGTCGCCTGAACCTGATTCACTCTCGAACCACGACCGCGACCGATGCAGGAGTGATTTCGCCGGCAGCTCCCATGGACATCTGGGTCTCTTACGGTTACAACGCGCAGGACAACCTGATTTGGTCGACTTCGCAGTTCCAGGCCACTGCACTCGCTAGCGTTCCGGCTGTACCGTCGGCCACAGACGTCAATCTGGTTGCTGTTCGTACGGACGTAACCACGGACGTGCAGGGAAGAATCCTGACTTCTCTTTCTCCTGTACCTGGTGTGGGGCAGGCAAGGTTGTTGACGACGATGACCTATGATGCAGTCGGTCGGCTCCTGACTTCGGCTGAGCCTGGAACAACGACGCTTGCAACACGAAGAACGGCCGTTGCGTACAACTCGTTCGGCGAACTCCGCTCAATGTCTTCGCCCGACCCTGACGATGCCGGGCCACTTGCCGTCCCATCCACCGTGTTCGTGTACGATTTGAATGGATTCACCTCCGAAACGCGGCAAATGAACGGTTCCGCAGTGGTCAGCCGAAAACGCTTTGGATTCGATTCCCTCGGGCGTATGAGATTTGAGTCGATGGCCCTTTCAGCGACTGCTCCACTGCAGACCAATGAAATGACCCAGTATGAATACGACGCAGTCGGGCGTGTCACGAAAACGTTTTCTCCTGTCGGCAAAACCGGCCTCGCGGAAAACAAGTTCCTGGTGACGACTCAGGTGTACAATGATGTCCTGCGAAGAGTCACCACTTCGGTCTCCACATCCGGCGTAGGCGTCATCAATCTGAATGTGACCGATACGATTCAGGAATTTGATGCGATTGGTCGTCCCACGAAAGTCGCTCAGGGAGCCCTTTCGCGGACCATGCGTTATCTCGACAACAGTACCTGGGCCGGGAAAGGTACCCTTGTCGCAATCAACGATGAACGGACATCCGATACGGATCTCGCAGCCACAAAACAATGGTGGGTCAAGTACGGTCCAACGGGACTTGTGCGCAGAACGCAAACGCCTGATCCCGATGCAACGGGACCGCTGGCATTGCTTGACACGACCACCGCATACGATTACCGCGGCAATGTTGACACAGTGACCGAAGTTTCCGGCTCACTAAGCCGTACAACGGACTATGTATTCGATTTCCGCGACCTGTTGCAGACATTCACTACTCCTGCTCCGTCGCCAGGTCTGCCGGCCCTTGTGACATTGTATGGCTATGACAGGCTGCAGCGGCAGGTCTCGGAAACCGGACCATCGGGCGTTTCCCAGGTGATTGGATGGCGTAACGATGGTCTCCTTGGAACACTCAGCCGAAATGACAATGGCTCCCCTGTGCCGGGAATTTATACGACTTACAGCTACGACAATCTCAATCGAGTCACTGGATTCAGCACGCCCGACGGTCTAAGTACGGTGGCCTATGACGCACTGGGCAACATCAGCCAGACCCGTTCCCCAGATCCTGACGGCACCGGTCCGCTGACGCCGGTCTCCATGACCTACATCTATGCAAGTGGCACAGCCGGGCAGTTCCTTCAGGAAACGTTGGACACCGACAACAGTCAGACAAAGTTTTCATTTGACAGTGCGGGCCGTCTGATCGAGCAATTCCGACCGCAGAACCTGAATCCCGTGGGCAGCGACTACACAAACGTCTATGCCGGCGGAACTGCTTCGACAACGCCAACCGAAACCTGGACGTACGATGCACTTGGCCAGCTCCGAACATCGACGGATGCGCTCGGTAATTCGATCACCTACCAATATGACTCCTTGTCACGATTGACCAGCGTCGGCGACAATACCCGACGGCAATCGTATGTTTACAGCGCCACCAATGGGGACCTGACAAGCACAACGGATCCTCTCGGACGAACGACGCAACTGACCGGCTACGACGGTCTCGGGCGACTCACTCAGTCACAGCGCATGCTCGGGACTTCCGTCAGTGACGTTTCCACAATCGCGTACGATGGTTTTGGCCGAGTCAGTCAGACAAAAGCACTGGCGGGTGTCGCCGGAAAGGAGATGGTCACCAGCTACCAGTACGACCTGCTCGATCGCCAGACGAAAGTCATTGACCCTCTACTCGGCCAGACCAACTACACGTACGATGTACGCGGTTTCCTGTCACGAGTCGACAACGAAAGGAATCATTCGGCTTATCTCAACTACGACAACATTGGCCGTCTCTCCGCGCAGTGGACAGAAGGTTTTTCTCAGTCTGTCGGCAGTCAGCGGTACACCTACGATGCGATGGACCGCGTCGCAGTGTCCACAGACCCGCTGAATAATCTGACAACTTATGCTTACGACAATCTCGGGCGGCAGATCCTGCAAACCGATCCCGTTCAGGCGGCCGGGACGCCAACAACAGCCTATACCTATGACCTGGATGGGAATCTGGCTTCCCTCACGGATCCTTCTGGCAACGTCACTTCCTACAGATACGACCACCGAAACCGGCTTCGCGAAGACAGCATCACGCTCAACGGCCTACCGGCAATCCGTGAGTACTGGTACACAAATACCGACAAGCTGTTCTGGTCAAAAGACCGTGAAAACCGTTGGACGCGTTACGCTTACGACTTTGCCTTTGGAGCAGCTGACAACTATCGTCTGAAGGAGGAATCCTGGTGGGTTTCCGGCAGTATTTTCAACAACAGGATCACTTATTCCTACGACAATGCACAGGGCAATGGTCTGCTTGTCACGGAAGTAAACGACAGGAAAAACCTTCAAACCAGCGACACCATCACCTCTCGTGTTGGCTTCACCTACGACCAGCTGGCACGAGTCATCACCACCACCGACTGGCTTCAGCCTGGCACGAAGGCGGAAGGATTTGAGCTGAAGTACTTTTACGCCGATGGTGTCGATCGACGCACGGGGACTGAAGCCCGGTTTGCCAAATTCAACACGACGACCGGCGCCCAGACCAACAACTACTTCGATTTCCGCAATTCGTATGTCTGGGACCGACTCAACCGCGTCGACACGGTGACACAACGCTCCGCCAGTGACCCTCTGGCCGCCACATGGACGGCGAATGCGACAACAACCCGAACGGTCGACCTGAACTATTTTGCGGACAGCACTCTGCAGTCGATCTCACGAACTCAGGGCGCTGCGGGAGCCACCACCGCGGCCATGGTGACCACTTTCACCACCGTCGCAGACGGTTCAAAGAACGAAGGGCGCATCGCGTCGATCACCCACTCGGGTCTGACCGACGGAAACGTGGCGTATGCGTACGCTTACGATGATCACGGTCGAGTTTCCTCGTTCACGTCACCGGCCGGGACTCGCACATACCAATACGACTCATTTGATCAGGTGATCGGCGCTTCAGGAGCCGCTCAGACTGCTGAATCGTACAACTACGACACAAACGGTAATCGAACAAGCGCCGCAATTG
>JBDNHX010000441.1:0-10609 GCA_041688565.1 Planctomycetaceae bacterium | reverse complement strand
GTTGGCAACATTGCGTGCGTCCGCAGAATCCAGCGGTACTTGCCAGTTGGCGTAAAACTATCGGCCAGCTTCTGCCATTCCTTAGCCGCATACGCGGTGCGGGCGTTTTCCAGGACGGCTTCGATTTCGGCGTGCTGTTTCCAGGCTATCGTTTGCTTCAGGCGATCAAGCAGGCGTTCGTTGGAGCCGATGGCGTCGATTTTCCATTGCCCGTTCTCGCGTTTGAAGCGGATGGGGATGGTGAGGGACGCGGAATCGACATAGTCGATTTCATTGAAAGATTTGAAGTGAACGCCTGAGATTTGTTTGTCTGGATCTGGAATCGTGAGTGTTGCTGAGGCGGTGTCGCCGGTTTCTGTGTAGGACGAAACTTCGCCATGCAACGCTGCAAAGTCCGACGGACGGTCGAGTCCTTGTTCAGTAACGAGCCACCGGGTCAATACGGTCCACCCAAAATGTTGCTTCAGAGTTTGAAGCGGGACTTCTTTTGTTACTCGCTGGATCGAGGCGTCAAAATCGGTTGCGGAGAGGCCTGCGAGTTCTGACATGAGTGGTCGCAAATGAGTGTTATTGAAGTCCGATTGCTTGTTTTCCTCGCCTGAACCGATTCGAACCATTTCCGCATTTTCCGGGCTACGGGTTTCTTCTTCCAGTCTCTGACTAAACCTATTCCAGACTTCAGCGTTCAATTCAGCACTCTCACTTAGCCTCTCAACATCCACCATTCCAATGATCCATTCACGAGTCATCGCATCAGCAGTGAAGTAATCGCTAAGCTTTATCCAGTTCTTTGCTGCATAGGTCGCTCGAGCATTCGCCACGGCCATCCACGGGCCGGGTTCGCGAAGGTAGCGGTGGAGTGTCACTGGGAGAATCGGAGCCCTTGTCGGTGGTATTTCCCAAAGCGCGTGGTCGGTATAGAACGAGCCCGACCAATCATACCATCGACCGCTGCGTCCGATTCGCATCGTAATCGGCAGCAGGCTCTGGTCCCAACCAAGCAATCCTGGTTCAGAATTCTCAGCGTTTGGCCTGCCGCCGTAGCTGTCCCTGGCAGCGGGATCCGTGACGGTGTGGAACAGGTTCAGATGATCGCGAAACTGCTTCTGAGTTTCCACCTGGACAGCATCATCCAGCTTTGTCCACATCTCGTTCTCGATGGCTCGTAGCTGATCAGGGAATGCACTGATCTCAGTTGTCTGCGTTCCGCCAGCATCGACGAAGACCCGAGAATGCAGGGCCTCGTCTTTGAGATAGCGTTCGTGGGTTTCCTTCAGGATCTGATTCACGTTGCCTCGTTGTTCAGCCGTAAGTGCAGCGAACGACTGCTCATGCAACGCCGGGCCTTCGGTTGCAAAAACGATCGCCGGACCAGAATAGGATGCTGACATGCCGCCCGTGCCTTCGCCAAACATCAGTGCCGTGGTCCGGTTGGATGGCGACTCGGAAGACATCATGTCGTCCGCGCCGACAGCAGCATTTTTTTTTGTTTGGGTCTGTTGCCGCAAAGCTTCATCCCGCGCAGCCTGCACACTATTTATCGCTTCTGCTCTGCCCTGACGTCTGGCATCGGCGATGCTCGCCGCAACGATTGGTTCAAACTCATTCAACGCGATATAGACGAGCAGAACAGCGACGAAAAATGTTGCCAGAACTCCGACGATGAATCCTACAACGCCCTTACCGATCCAACGGCGGCGAGCGGGCATCGCGAATGGGTTCACAGCGACGGCAGGCGAACGAAGTGCTTCCACATCAACTTTGACCTGGCTCGCCTGCTGATAGCGGCGGTCGGGTTCTCGGGCCAGAGTTCTTAGTACCACTTCATCCAGACGCACGTCCGTTTCGGCGCGTTCGGACGGCGGCGAGAATCGGCCGAGCGGCAACTCACCGGTGAGCAGTTCGTAGAAGACGACGCCCATCGAATAAATGTCGGCTCGATGATCGATGCCGGGCAGGCCTTCGATCTGTTCCGGGGCCATGTAGGCTGGTGTGCCCATCAGCTGATGAGTGCCCGTCAGAGTCGGCATGGTGGGCGATTGACCGAGCAATCTCGCCAGGCCGAAGTCGGCGATTTTGACTCGGCCGCGTTTGTCGATGAGGATGTTTTCCGGCTTGATGTCGCGATGCACGACTCCTTCGTCATGAGCAAACTGCAACGCATCACACAACTGCCCGACAATGGCGAGTGTTTCTTTTGAGGCCAGCTTTTTGATCGGTTCGGCTCGCAGTGCCTGTCGCAGAGTGACTCCGTCGATGAATTCCATCAGCAGAAAATAGATGCCGTCGCGTTGCCCGAATTCGTAAACCGTGACAATATGCGGATGGCTGAGGGATGCGAGTAACCTGGCTTCTCGCAGGAATCGCTCGGTGAAGCCCGCGTCGGCCGCCATTTCGCCGGGCAGCACTTTCGTATGATGGTGAGCTGCTGCCAGGATCGTTTAACCCGACTCGAAGAGGAGGCGTGACACGTAGCGCCTCCTCTTCGAGTCGGGTTAAACTTAAGAAATCATGGTTGAGGCTACATTCGCTCCCACAAGCCTTGTTGCAGCAATGCTGTTGGGCCTCTATTATCAAGAGAAGCAATCCGCAGCGAACGTTACAGGGAATTTCGGGAATTTTGCATGAGAGCCCCAGCATGACCTCATCCGTTCCGAGTCCCACGGCTGCACCTCGGCGGCGATTCGCGACGACTCGCTGGAGTCTGATTCGCCAGGCAAGTCAGGGGCACGATACTCCTGCGCGAGCTGCTCTGGAAGAACTTTGCCAGGCGTATTGGCTGCCTGTGTATAGCTTTATGCGTCGACAGACGAACGATGTGCATGAGGCTCAGGACTGGACTCAGGGATTTTTCGCCAGCCTGTTGTCACGCGACGCGTTTGCTGACCTGAATCCGGAATTCGTTCGTTTCTGCTCGCGGCGGCTCGGCATTTTGCGAGCAACGAACGTGACCACAAGGCCACACTTTCGCGAGGCGCAAAGATCGCGTTCTGTTCTCTGGACTTTGAACATGGCGAAGAGCAGCTGGCCTCGGAGCTGGCTCGCGGCGAGACACCCGAACAGCTCTTTGAGCGACGATGGGCGCTGGCTCTGCTGGACCGAGTCCTCAGCCGTCTGCGTCTGGAAAATCAGGACGCTGGTCGAGACGAGTTATTTGCGGTGCTGTCGACTCATCTGGCCGGACAACCGACCGAAGAGTCTCTGGCCGAAGTAGCTGAAACCCTGCGGATGTCGCCAGAAGCCGTCCGTATCGCGCTGCATCGACTGCGAAAAAGGTATCGACAAATCCTGAAGAGTGAGATCGCAGAAACGATCGGCTCACCGGAGGGAGTGGACGACGAAATCCGCTGTCTGTTTCAGGCACTTAGCTCCGGCCAGTCGAGTCACGGCTAACCACTCACTTTGTGAGCCGCAAGGCGCTAGCCGCGGGTGTAGACTTAATGCTGATAGAGATCATCTTTGTTTAACCCGTGGCCGACAGGCCACGGGGTTTTTCTCGGCCTGGCCTGTCGGCCACGGGTTAAACGATTAAATCAACACCCCTAGTGGTCTGTCACGCGTTAAATTTAGGGTTGACCATTGCTTGTACGACGGACTGGAAGTCCGTCGGCGGTAACCTTTGTCGACGGACTGGAAGTCCGTCGTACCCTAAAATTTAGCTGTGACAGACCACTAGCCGCGAGTGTGTGTCTTAAAAACATAACGAGAACAGCCGCGGCTAGCGCCTCGCGGCTCAGGTCGTAACCAATCTCGGGACAGTTTTACTCGCTCTTCTTTTTCCCGTCCTTGTCGTCGTCTTTGGGGAATTTCATCTCGTTGATGCGTTTAATTTCGTCGCCGGTGTTGGCTAACGGCAACTTACCTTTGAGCTTAATCAAATCGGGCGCTTCGCAGAGTTTGGAGTTGCAGGCCTGGAATTTGATTTCGACTTCGACTTCGGCTTTCTCCACCATCTCCGTCGCATCGATCTCCAGCAAGGCGTAGATGATAACTTTCTCGCCATACACGTGAGACGGCTCATCCTGTCCCTCAACCTCGAGCATTTCGTGCTCAGGGTATTTGATCTTTGTCATCTTCACTTTCTGAGGGCACATGATTTTCACCTCGGTGGGGATCAGAAAGTCGGGACTGGAAGGATTGGCGTTGATGTGCCAGTCTTTGGCAATGATCAGTTCGATCGCCACTGGACACTTGCCGCCACGTTCCAGCTTGTCGAAGTACGGATAAATCTTTGCCGTCACGCGACGTTCTGTTTCTTCCCGCTGGAGAGGCGATGGTTTCGCGGGTTCCAGAACTGGTTTGAAGGAACTCTGTTCGCCATCGGCGGGAGGAGCTTCATCAGACTGCGTCAGCACCGATGTCAGAATCGTTCGTCCGGCAGCCTGCAGTGCGGCCCCTTCCGCAGGTTTCTGCTTCAACAGGTCCTGCAGAGCCAGAGCCAGGCCCGAACAGGAGCTCGGCGATGATTCCAGTGTGCCACTGAATCGTTTCAGGGTTGCGACGGCCAACTCACGAAAGCGAGAGTCCTTTTCCTGGTGGCTCAGATCCAGCAGGTTGCGGATTGTCAGGCTGTTGCCGGAAGGCGAGACCGAGTCGTACGGTGAACTAGAACGCGCGAACAATTTTTCCTGGTCGTTGGCGGTGAAGAAGAACGTCTTCTGATCTTCGTCGTAGAACAGGTCAATCTGCTGAGTTGTCAGTTCCATGGCCGCGGTGATCCAGCGAGTTTCTCCGGTGGACTGGTGCAGAGCTCGCAGGGCAGAAACCAGACACGCATAATCATCCAGATAAGCTCGCTGACCGGCCGTTCCATTTCGCCACGAACGCAGCAATTTCCCATCCCCATCCTTTAAATGGGTCAGCAGAAAATCGGCTGCCTTTGAAGCCAGCTGCAGATCGGATTCGCGGCCAACCAGTCGGCCACTAACAGCCAGTCCCTGAATCATCAGCGCGTTCCATTCGGTCAGCACTTTATCATCCAGCATTGGACGTGGTCGCTGAGACCGGACCTGCAGCAGCCGGGTTCGCATTTCGGCCAGCTTTGCCTCTAACGCTGCCGCCTCTGTCTTCAATGTGGCAGCGAGATCTTCAACCGTGATGGGCAGAAACAAAACGCGGCCGTGTTCGAATGACTGTGGTTCATGAAAACCGTAAGCCGTCAGGAACAGTTCCGCTTCGTCAGCGATCAGCGTCGCGCGGATTTCCGCTTCGGTCCAGGCGTAGAATTCGCCTTCGATGGCATTGGTTTCGGCATCGAGAGCCGAACAGAATCCGCCGTCCGGAAGAGTCATTTCCCGCGTGAGAAATCCGATCAGCTCATCAATCACCTGACTGTAAAGCGGGTTCTTTGTGATGCGAGCCGCGTGAGCATAAACCTCCAGCAGCTGAGCCTGGTCGTACAGCATTTTTTCGAAGTGAGGCACGTTCCAGCGTCGGTCGGTGCTGTAGCGATGAAAGCCGCCACCCAGATGATCGCGGATGCCGCCTTTGGCCATCGCCATCAGGGAATGATCAACGATCTTGAGAAGCTCGGCGTCATTCGATTCTTCATAGAGACTCAGCAGAAACATCAGCCGAGGCACGTTGGGGAAACGCGGGCCGTTGGGATTCCGTTCATTAAAATCCACGCCGCCGTAAACCGAGTCATAGCGGCTGGAAATATCGGTTGCGACCGCGGTCAGCTGTTCGCGTGTCAGTTCTGCGGGCTCGGCCAGCACCGAAGGTCCTGACAGGCGGCGGACTTCGCGAGCAATCATCGATGACGTGCTGTTGACTGCTTCGCGGTTGGTTGTCCACAGATCGTGAATACGACTTGCAGCCGTCAGAAATCCGGTGCGGCCTTCTGGGGTATCCTCGGGGGGAAGATAGGTGGCGCCGGCGATGGGCTCACCATCAGACGTCAGAAACATCGACAATGGCCAGCCACCACCGCCGCCACTTCCGGCTGCCTGAAGGTAGACAATCAGGCTGGTCATGTAGATGTCGTCGACATCCGGTCGTTCTTCGCGGTCCACCTTGATGCACACGAAATGTTCGTTCAGAAAGTCGGCAACCTTCTGGCTGGAAAACGTCTGACGCTCCATCACATGGCACCAGTAGCAACTGCTGTAGCCCACGGAGAGAAAGATTGGCTTGTTTTCTGTGCGAGCTTTCTCAAACGCCTCGGGCCCCCAGGCAAACCAGTCCACTGGATTATGAGCATGCATCAGCAGATACGGACTGGACTCTTTGGCCAGACGATTTGCTGGATGCGCATCCGCAGGATGGGCATCCGACGATTTTTCGTTGGGCATCGAATCGACCTCTGGCCGTGTTCCTTCGTCCGCGAGGACTCGCGTAACGGGGGCGCTGAAAATCACGAGACTGCTGAATGCCAGCAAGCCGGCAAGAAACGAAAGTCGCATTGATATCATTGGAAAGCTCATGTGTGAGGACCCTGGTAATAACCCGCTCGATTTCAGGTCGCGGGTTACGGCCTGTTCTGGCTTCCTGTCAGAAAAATCAAATCCTGTCAGGTAAAGGCTGCGTCCGGCATGAAAACAACAGGACACGGCGGACGCATTCTAGGCGGTCAGTCGCCCAAGATGAACTCCGGCAGGAATTGCCGAATCCACTGGAGCTAAAAAACAGAAAGACCAGGAAGACTGGGTTGTTCAGGAGGCGTCATTGGCAAATCAGACGAACGAAATGCCGGGGGATTAGTCTTTATCAGGCGATCTCCAGCCTGCTGCAGCAATTTTTTAATCCCGAGCCGGTCGTTTAATTTGGGGGACTCGGGAAGAAGGGCAATCAGTAACTTCTGTGAGGATTTTCGGAATTGGTCATTGAATGACGATTCTGTCGCCGAAAAAGAGAACAGACGCACTGCGGGTCGGTACACAAATTGTACGGACATCGCGCAGTACGGCCGTAGACCTTTCGTCAGTCAGCGCTGTGGCGGCGCGGACGACCTTTCGGATGCTCCCAGTGGATGGAACCATGGAATCGCCGATCATCGCGAAACTTCCTCGCGGACACCGCATGCATCGAAAGTTTGGCGTCGTTTATGAAAACGCTCCGGCACATGCTGATGATCTGACTCAGATTGCCGGTATCCGTACGCGCGAAGCAGTGCTGCTGAATCAGCAGGGCATCTATTTGTTTGGTCAGATTGCGCTGTGGCGTCATCGGGAAATGATTGAGATTGCCGGCGAACTGCAAATGCCGGTATCACGAATTGTGGACGAGGCATGGGTGGATCAGGCTCGCAGTCTGAGCCATCCTGAATTGGCTGCATCGCAGACTGATCTGCCGGCCTCCATTCTTCGTACGGTGACTCTGCTGGCCTGCGCCCTTCTGGTTGGCTTCTTTACAATGTACATGTTTGGCCGTCAGCGCAATCCGCCATTGACGGGCGTACTTTCGGCCGACATCACATCGCTGTGCGTGCCGGCTCCGTCGCGTTTGACCGCAGTGCATGTGAAGCCCGGTCAGGAAGTCTTTTCAGGCCAGCCGCTGCTGACTCTGGAAAAACTTGAGCATCTGGCCATTCTTGAAGAACATGAACGATCGGTCCATAAGCTGGAAATGGAACTGAAGCGCGCGGAGGCTCAGGCTCGAATCGAACTGGAATGGCGGACTGGCGACGTAGATCGCAGCTTGTGGGATGTGAAGCTGCAGATTGCAGAGCAGCGCAATGGGACTCTTCGCCAGCGTCAGAAACTTGCCGCGCAGCTGTCATCACCGCGGTCCTCAGCCTTAGCGAAACGGTCGAGCGTCACGTCGATTTCATCGCGCAACCTTTTGGCAGACGCTGCGCCAGCCTCACAGGCTGGCGGGTTGATGTTCTTCAGCGGCAGTGGTCAGGTGACGCCTGTTTCCGTGACATCGCCGATGAAGAGCATGCCGGTGCGAGTGGCAGAGGTTCCTCGGGACGACGTGTTTACAGATTCGCCAATGAGTCTGACTAACAATGAGGCCGCGCGGAATGTTCCGCTGGATTCACAGCGGACCGATTCACAGCGGACCGATTCAACGGAAGTGATTTCAACGGAGGCCAGTTCGTTGCTGTCCGAAGAGCTGCGGCTGAAAGCGGTACGAGGATCTCTTCCAACGACGGTTCGCGAAGCCATGGGCGTTGAAGCCATCAAGGGACAGCTTGAAGAGGCTACCAATCGGCTGGAAAATCTGAAGTCTCTCAGCAGAGAAGTTCAGGTGAGCGCGCCGGTTTATGGAGTTGTCGGGCAGGTGCGTTATCGTCAGGGCGATGATCTGCCCAATGGCGAGGTCATGCTGCGGATTTTGCATACGGACCGTCGCTACATCATCGTTCAGTTGCCGACTCGACGTGTCACCGAGATGCAGGCTGGCTAGGAAGTGGAGCTGATTTTCCCTGGCCATCAGGAGTTTCGCGGACAGGTTGTGGAAGTGCCTGTGCTGGCGGATTCCACAGGCCAGTCGGGCGACACGCTCGCCGCCGTTCGCATTGAGCCGCTGGGACGACTGTGGCCAATGGTCCCGGTGGGATCGCAGGTTGATGTGATCTCCATGAAGTGAACCGAAGCGTTGAATAATCATCGCGATGCCGAAGCAACATCGCACTGCAGAAGTCTGCACGCCGGAATCAGATTCGTGCAACGGCAGCGATTTGATCAATGCTGATCGGGCCATGGGTCAGAGAATCGCCCGCCTCTGAAAGCCCAAGCAGAATCAACATACCCCGCTGGCTTTTGCGACCGTCAGGAAAGCCGGAGATTTGCGACCCATCGGTCAGTGTGACGAGCAACTCGAAAGTCTCGTTCACGCCCGGAAGATCCGGATGCACGCTGTCCGGAAAACGTTCCCACGCCCAGGTCCAGAGCGTCGCATTGGTGTCTGCCCGGCCGGCGATATCAAACCATTCGACTTCCGCCTTGCGAAGCTCCTTCAGCGAGCTGGCCAGGCACCAGGGACGCAGCACCGTTTCAATCCACTCTCTGCGCGCGGCGGCCAACTGTTCAAACTGGCCTGGCAAAATTGGTAACTCAGAATGTGTTTCAGGCATACGACCAAAATCTTTCAGTGAGACAGAAACTGACAGAGATAAACCCGGCGAGCTGATTTTTGCGGTGAACGAAGAACGAGCTGCATCGGCAAACGAGTCTCATCCCAAAGGAAGCGTACCGTTTTCCAAAGCACATTTCCTCCGAATCATTCGGGTCAGTGATCCCCGTTCTATTGTCCGGTTCTTTAGACCTGCGGGATGGTACAGGCGACAGGGTAGCGATGTCAGGGCGGTTGAAAAGCGGGATGTGCCGACTGTCTGACGAACAGGAGCGGCATTCTGATCTCTGGCACACAAAATATTGGCGACTGTTTGCCAGGCTTTCTGTGCTGATATTGTGGTTGGCGAGTCGGAGAAGACCGGGCGAAAGAATTTTCGGTAATAGATTGAAACGTCGGCTAGACGAGCTGCAGGGCGACAGTAACATGGAAGGGATGATCCAGAACATGGAACTCGCCTTCCGCATGCAGACCACAACGCCTCAACTGGTCGATCTCTTGAAAGAAACTCAGGATACGCTCGACCTCTACGGCGTCGGCAACGGCAAGGTCAGTGACAAGCACAGTCGCGCGTGCCTCCTGGCGCGCAAGCTGAGCGAATCGGGCGTGCGGTTTGTGCAGGTCACAAGGGACGGCTGGGACCATTACGGCGACATTCGCGGCAACCTGCCCCGGCTTTGCCAACAAACCGATCAACCGGTCGCGGGGCTGATCAATGACCTCAAGCAGCGTGGGTTGCTCGACGACACGCTCGCCCTCTGGTCGGGCGAGTTCGGTCGCACGCCGTGGAGCCAGGACCTCAGCGGCACGGCCCCGATCGACACTCACGGGCGTGAACATCAGCCCGAAAGTTTCTGCGCGTGGATGGCCGGCGGCGGCATCAAAGGTGGGTTCATCCGGATCTTCCTGTTCGTATGTATTTCCGTCATCTGCCGCAGTCGAGGCAGGAGGGTGCGACTTACGCTGTCACTTTTCGTCAGGCGGATTCCATTCCGCAGGAGCAACTTCAGGCACTCAAACGCTGGCGGGCAGTCTGGGAAGCGGAACATCCGGAGCCGCGTAACGAGATGGAGTGGAAGCGATTCGCTCAGGAGATCACCAACAAAACCGAGCGGTGGATGGATGAAGGCTATGGCTCGTGCGTGTTTCGCGATTCTCGGTTCTCGCAATTGATGTCTGATTCGTTGGTGCACTTTCCGGATCAGCGTCACTTTACTTCTTGTTTCGTGGTGATGCAGAACCACGTCCATGCAGTGATACGACCGATTGATGGCCACGAGTTGGAGGTCTGCCTTCAACGGATCAAGCAATATGTCGCATTGCGTGTTAACAGGACACTCGGACGAGAAGGAGAGTTGTGGGAGGAAGAGAGCTACGACCGTATTGTTCGTGACGAAGAACATCTGTGGAATGTCGTGCAATACATCGGAAAGAATCCAAAGAAAGCAAAACTGCCTGTTGATCAATGGGTGAGGTGGATTCATCCAGACTGGAAAGCCGCCGGCTGGGATTTCATCGACGATTAGAACTGTACGACGGACTGGAAGTCCGTCGTACCACCAAGAACCAAGAACCAAGAACCAAGAAC